>NZ_JAHCVJ010000002.1:300000-592237 GCF_018476885.1 Geoanaerobacter pelophilus | reverse complement strand
GCTCTACTTTCTTCACAAAGTCCAGGTTCATCGTCGACTGTGATAATGTCATCTTCGAGTTCTTCATATGACCCCTCGAACGATTAAAATTTTAGCCAGACTAAAAAATGCCTTAAAAACAGACATAAATGCCCAAAAAATGTGCAGGACATTTTACTATAGCTAAATCGCACATTAGTGTATACGTCCTTGGAATGTCAACCAAAAAGCTATGGAATCAGGCCAGCTGGCAATTTTAATGAGAGTCGTATCCGGCGAGCTTTCAATTAAGGCGGCTGGCAGCTGCACATGTTTTGACAACCGGTGGCAAATGCTTTAGAAATGGCACTAGGTTCAGCAGTTGGACTGTTTCACCCTGCGAGGCGTGCGATCAGTAATTTAAGAGCGTTATTCAAATATATGCAGATCCGCAGACGTTCCTATCTGCTTGGCGGGCTGTTTCTGCTGGCGACGAACGGTTGCGCCCTTTTCATTCCCTGGCTGTTGAAGCTCGCTGTGGAGAGCCTGCAATCACTGCATACCGCCCCTCATCCTCCTTCATTTTACGGGGGCTTGATTATCGGTGCCGCTTTGCTCCATGGCACAGTCAGAGTTTTTTCCCGCACGACCCTGCTGCATGCCGCCCGCGGCATCGAATACCAGATTCGCGACGAACTTTATGCACGGCTGCTCAAGCTGGATCAGTCGTTTTTTGCCGGGGAGCGGACCGGTGACCTGATCTCGCGTTTTTCCAATGACCTGACCAATGTCCGGATGCTGGTCGGTTTCGGTGTTCTCAATATAATCAATTCGTTTGTTATCTATATTGCCGCGCTAGCTTTGATGATTCGCCTGAGCCCAGCCCTCACGGTTTTTGCCGTAATCCCCTTCCCGGTCATGATCTTTATCGTCAAGCGGATGAGTGCCTCCATGTTCCGGCGTTCCAAGAAATCCCAGGAGGAGCTGGCACGGCTGACAGCGGCGGTTGAGGAGAATGTCTCGGCTGCGCCGCTCATCAAGGCATATTGTCGGGAGGATGCGGCGATTGCCTCTTTTCGCGAGGCCAGCGGACGCTACATGGCGAGCAATATGCGGGTCGCCCAATTGCGCGGGTTCATGATTCCGGTGATGGCTGCCACCGGCGCCACCGGTACCCTGATCGTGCTGCTGGTTGGCGGGGGCAAAGTTGTGGCAGGCGCCCTGACACTTGGAGATTTTGTCGCCTTCAACGGCTATCTGGCAATGCTGATCTGGCCGACCATAATGCTTGGCTGGATACTCAATCTGTCGCAACGCGGTGCTGCTTCCATGGAGCGGCTTAACTGGATTCTCCAGGCAGAGCCGCGGGTGGATGAGCCTGCGGAGCCTGCAGCTATCGCGGCTCTTCAGGGCGATCTGGAACTGCGCAATGTGGTGTTTTCCTATGGAGCCGAGACTATTCTGCACGGGATATCGCTGAAAATCGCCAAAGGCGCCAGGCTCGGCATCGTTGGCCCGATTGGTTCCGGTAAATCTACCCTGGTCCGCTTGCTTGCCCGGCTGTATCGCGTTGAAAACGACATGATTTTCATTGACGGCATCGACATCAATCGGATTTCTCTGGCGCTGTTACGCGATGCCATTGGCTTTGTCCCCCAGGAAGGGTTCCTGTTTTCGCGAACTATTGCCGAAAATATCGCCTATGGCAAGGAAGGGGCAAGCGAAGACGAGATTGCTGAAGCAGCCAGAATGGCAGGGCTTCATGACGAAGTGTGCAGGTTTCCGGAGGGCTATGCAACATTGGTAGGCGAACGGGGCATTACGCTGTCCGGCGGGCAAAAGCAACGAACCGCCATTGCCAGGGCATTGCTCAAGGATCCGGCCATCATGATTCTCGACGACCCTCTTTCAGCAGTGGATGCCAAAACCGAGGAGGAGATCCTCGCCAATCTCGCCAACTACTATGGCAATCGGACGGTCATCATCGTCTCTCACCGGATCTCGGCCTTGCGGGATTGCGACCTGATCATTGCCCTTGAAGATGGTCGCATCGCTGAGCAAGGGAGCCATGCCCAGCTGCTTGAGCTCGGCGGCAAGTATGCGGCACTGTATCGCGAACAGCAACTCAGGAGAGAAATCGAGGATTATTGAAGCACCCTTGGAATTGTGCCGCCCTATTCCCGAATCATCTGCCACGACATTTTCCGCCCCACCAAATAACAACGGGCTACCGTTGCCGGCAGCCCGCTGTTCCGCAAGGTTTTTCCCAGAAGCTACACCTTGACCAGCTTTATTTTAGTATCGTAAAAGGAGACGCTGCCGCCAACCTTGTCGATCATGCAGGTGTTTTTCAGGTGTGGATCGATCCACATGGCGGCGTTGGCGTGGACCCCGGCAGCCCGGCGTTTGTCGGCTTTGATGACCTTGCCGTCAATGGTGACATCCTCGGCGCCAGAGTCCCAGTGACCGTGGCCCAGGGTAAAGGTAACAACTCCGGGGCGGATGGTCTCGGTGACCTGCACCTTGCCGATCATCGGTTTCATTTTGCCATTTTGCAGGTTATAGACACCGTCCGGGTTGGTGGCAGACACCACCTTCACTTTGTCGCCGGTCTTCACCCCTAGTTTTTGAGCATCGCTGCTATGGATGATGATCCCGTTTTCCGGCATTGAGTCGGTCAGGTACTGATTGGTGATGGTTCTTGCCTTGCAGTGGCGCACATCCCGCTGTGTGATCAGATGCAGCGGGTAACCATCGGATTGCTTTTTAGTGTCATTCCCCATGGTGTCGGCAACCGGGACATAACGGGCTGAACCATAAAAGCTCTTGCCGGTGAAGGCGTCCTTGCAGCCGGCGGTCTTCTCCTGGTAAAGGTTGATCAGTTTACCGTACTTGTTGGCAACATGATCGCCCTTATACGTGGCAGACTGGCTGTCGAAGCGACCGCCGCGGTTCAGGATCGTTACCACCTTGGGCCAGGCGGCACCGGCAATTTTCTGCCAGCGTTCAGGGTTAAAGACATTTTTGGGCAAGTGACGACGGCTCTTCAGGAACAGGTCGATCTCTGCTTGGCCGGCGTCGGCCACCGGCTCTTTCCGGTCAAGGGCGATGTTGGCCACCATCCTGATGTAGAAGTCGTCTGGCCGGGTAAAATCCTGCCCTTCACCGAAGCCGTTTCTACCGAAACCCTTGATCCCCAGCTTCTCGGCCAGGGCAAGCCAGAAGGTTTCGTAGGAAATTGGCTGCTGCTCACCGAAGACCGTCACAATCTCGTTGGGAGAGGCGATGACCGGCTGGCGCACCGGCTGGACCCGTACCGGCATGTTGGGGTGCGAACCCTGGAACTCCCAGCGCTCCAGGTAGTGGAGGTCCGGGATGATGTAGTCGGCGTACATGGACGTCGGTCCCACCAGGATGTCGCTGGCAATGTACAGTGGCAGTTTCTCCAGGTTGACCAGCGCCTCCATGTTGGTATGGCCGGCCGGCAGCGAGTAGGTCGGCGCCCCCATGTAGGAGAAGACGATCTTGGCCTGATAAGGGTAGCCGTCGGCAATGGAAGGGAGGATCTCTTCATAGACGTCGGAAGAGAGTGGCCACCAGTTGCGTTTGGCCGGGTATGACTCTTTCCCCTTGAACAGGGATGACTCCTCATACTTCCAGTCGTGGCGGATAATCGAAGTGCCGAAGGTTTTGAGCCCCTTAGGACCAATCTTTTTGAAGTTGAACGGCTGTTTGTCGCTGCTGGTGCTGGTGCCGTCGGTGTTGAACGTCGCTGCGGCGATCATCCCCCCCTTCCAGTCGAAGTTACCGATGAGCAGGTTGAGGTTCATCAGGGATGAGATGTTGTAGAAGCCGTTAGTGTGCTGGGCTGGGCCGCGATGCATGTCGACGCAGGCCTTTTTGCCGTAGCTGGTGAACTCCTTGGCTACTGTCTCGATGGTGGCGCTATCGGTGCCGCAGATCTTGGCATAGTCAGCGATGGACTTTTCCTGAGATGCCTCCAGCATAAGCTGCAGGCCGCTCTTTACCTTGACCGGCTTACCTTCGCTATCCTTTAGTTCAGCTGTGACGAACAGTTCGCCCTTGACGCCGCTCTTGTCGTCATTGGGATCAAAGGCCAGCGGCTTGCCATCAACCATGGTGACAAGATATTCGAAGTCGAACTCCTTGCCGTCCTTGTCTTTTCGCTTTTCCGCAGGCTTGAGACCGATCTCGTGGGCGCGGAGGAACTTGCCCGGCTTTCCTTCCTTGTCCAGCTTCACCAGCCAGGCGCTGTTGCTCCAGGTAGCCTCCTTGTCGGCGCTAGCAGCAGCCTTGTTGCAGTTGGCCAGGTACTTTCCGTCGAACCGCTTGTTCTCAAGGATCCATCTGGTCATTCCCATGGCAAAAGCAGCGTCGGTCCCCGGCTGAATCGGCACCCACCGTTGGGACTTGCTGGCCAGTTTCGTGAACCGGGGGTCGAGCACGGTCATCTTCAGCTTACCGTCGGCCAGTCGCTGGGTCATGCGCATGGCGCGATTGGTGGGGCCATAGTTGCCATCGAACAGGTTGGCGCCGACGAACAGCACATAGTCGCTATTCTCCTGATCGGCCTGCCAGTAAAACTTCTGGCCGTCTTTGAAGCTGTTACCCGCATACTGCTCGCTCATCGCTTTGCAGGCAAAGTAGAGTGACCCCTGACAAACCGTAGTATGGCCATGAGTATTGGCTGTGCCAAAGGCAGAGGTAAAGGCAGCAGCGAAATTGGAACGCCCACCTTTCTTGCGGCCCCAGAAATAGACGAACTGATTGTTCTTCGGACCGAAATCAGGATGGTCCGGGTCGATCAGCACCCCCAGGTTGGCATGATGCTTGGTCTTGAACTCGCCAATGGCCTTGGCTCGCTCTTCCGGCTTCTTCTTGCGCAAGGCAGCGATGTCATGCCCCATCTCCTCGAAGACCTTGCTGTCCTTCAGGGCATAGAGTTCCTTAAGGCCGGTGACCTGGCGATTTTCTTCGCCTGCAACGTGCTTGAACAGGGCACCGCCATTGATTATTTCCGTCACTGCCTGATCGAACGGGATTGTCTGCCACTTGTTTTCGCCTCGTTTGCCGGCCCGTTTCAGGACTTTCGTGATCCGGTACGGGTCATAGGCCCCCTGATGGCCTGCCTGTCCTTTGGGGCAGAGTCCGGCATCCACCTTGACTGCTGACTCAGGGGCCTCTTTCATCTCCAGGTGCGGGTGGAGGTTAAAAGGATTATAGGGGTTGCCGTCGATCTTAACCGCCACGCCATCCAGGATCTTTACCTTAATGCCGCAGCCGGTATTGCAGTTGAGGCAGACGGTATAGAGAGTATTTTCTGCTTTCATTAGTTCATAAGCCTCAGCGGCAGTGATTTCTCCTGCCTCGACCCGGGTGATAAGGCCACGGGCAAAGTCGAGCTGGGAGGCAACAATGGCTCCGCATCCGGTGATTGCGGCCTTTTTCATAAAGTCGCGGCGCGACATGCCGTTGTTAGACATAGAGCACCTCCAGCTTTTCATTGGCAATATAGTAGACTCGGGGAGCGGTTCCCAGCGTTGCTTTTAGTATCTGCAGTTTGGCATTGCTCTTTACCTGAGCGATCACGCTTTGCGGGTCACTTTCATCGCCGAAGTAGGTAGCCCGGCCGATGCAGGTGGTGGCACACATGGGAAGCTGGCCTGCTGCCAGTCGGTGCATGCAGAAGTGGCATTTCCTGGCCTTGCGCACCGGGATCCCTTTTGCAGCACGCTCCAGCTTCCTGCCATACTCAAAGGAAGCAAGCTGTTCATATCTCTGGACCGCCGGAGTACCGTCGGTGTGGAAGCCTCCGGGATCGAGGGTCCGAGCATTGTAGGGGCAGGCCTTCACGCATTTACCGCAGCTGATGCACTCGCTGTAGTTGACCGGTACGATGCCGGCTCCGACGCCGGTCGTCTCTTTCCAGGTCGCTTTGCCGGTTTTCGGGCAAACCGTGACGCAGGGAGGTTTGTCGCACTGCATGCAGGGTCGGGGCAGGAACGTTCGGGAAACTGCGGGATATTTCCCCTGCTCGTATTCATGAACTGGCCGGTACTGCAGTTTAGGGGGTAGCTTATTTTCTGAGACACAGCCGACAGTACAGGCGTGGCATCCCACGCATTTGCGCAGATCGATCAGCATGGCCCAACGCCGCTCTTTGTCCGGCTTTGCAAGTGCTCGTTGCAGGTCATTCTGCATGGCGATGAGTATATCTTCGTGATGCATGAATCCCTCCCAAGAATTATTTTTGAGAAATATATCCGCTATTGCGGATATTGCAAGCTATTAATCTCTTGCTGGGGTTATCAGAAGCATTCCGCTGCTTGACGTAAGGCATGCCGGACAGTATAAAAGGTATCTATGAAGCATCTCACCCAGACAATCAAAGCCCTCTCCGATCCGATACGTCTGCGCATCGTCCTGCTGCTTCAGGCAGAAGGCGAACTGTGCGTCTGTGACTTGATGGCAGTGCTAAAACTCCCTCAATCCACGGTGTCGCGTCACCTTGCCTATCTCAAGCGCAGTTGTTGGGTGGATACTCGCCGTCAAGGGGTATGGATGCACTATGCGCTAAGCCAGGAAAGCTGCGATTTCTGTAAGGCAATGCTCCTGATCCTTAAACAACACGCCGCTGATCTCCCCGAGGTTGCAGCCGACCGCTCTGCCCTTGCCGCCCTTTTGAAAGACAAGCCTGCCGCCTGTCCCTGATTTTTCTCTTGATATATCCGTTAAGGCGGATATACTTGCCGGCATGAAAAAAACTGGCCAATGGCATATTTGGAGGTGAATCATGAGCGACCATGTTTCCCGTAATCTATCCTTTCTTGATCGCTGGCTGACTGCCTGGATCTTTAGCGCCATGGCACTGGGCGTTGGCCTAGGCTATTTTATTCCCGGCGTAGAACGTTTCATCAACTCGTTCCAGGTCGGCACCACCAACCTGCCCATTGCCGCTGGTCTGATCCTGATGATGTACCCCCCCTTTGCCAAGGTGAAGTATGAGGAGATGCCGGAGGTCTTCCACAACAAGCAGATCCTGGGGTTGTCGCTGGTGCAGAACTGGCTGATCGGGCCGGTGCTGATGTTCATCCTGGCGGTGGTGTTCCTGCCGGACAAGCCGGAGTATCTGGTAGGGCTGATCATGATCGGCCTGGCCCGGTGCATCGCCATGGTGATCGTCTGGAATGAACTGGCCAAGGGGAATACCGAGTACGCGGCCGGGCTGGTTGCCTTCAACAGCATATTTCAGGTGCTCTTCTACAGCGTCTATGCCTGGTTCTTCATTACTGTGTTGCCGCCGCTGGTGGGGCTTAAAGGAATGGTAGTGGATGTCAGCATTCGCCAGATTGCCGAAAGCGTCTTTATCTATCTCGGCATCCCCTGTATCGCCGGGGCTTTGACTAGGCTGGTCGGGGTAAAGGTCATGGGTAAGGAGCGCTATCACCGGGAGTTTGTACCGAGGATCGGGCCCATAACCCTGATTGCTCTGCTCTTCACCATCGTGGTCATGTTCAGCCTCAAGGGGCAGCTCATCGTGCAACTGCCGCTGGACGTGGTGCGAATTGCCATCCCGTTGCTGATCTACTTCATCGTCATGTTTCTCGTGTCGTTCTGGATGGGCAAACGGCTGGGGGCCGATTACAGCAAGACCACCACCCTCGCCTTTACGGCTGCCAGCAACAACTTTGAGCTGGCCATTGCCGTAGCCGTGGCTGTGTTCGGCCTCAACTCCGGGGCCGCCTTTGCCGCGGTTATTGGGCCATTGGTGGAAGTGCCGGTGATGATCGGCTTGGTGAATGTTGCCTTCTGGTTCCGGCAGCGGTGGTTCGGGGTTCCGACGTGACATCTGCCGATATTCGGGATAACATAACCGGCGTGGTTCTGGTCGGCGGCAAGAGCCGGCGCATGGGGCAAGATAAGGCATTCCTCAAGGTCAACGGCGTTGCCATTTTCGAGCGGATAGTTGAGCTGTTCAGGGAGAGCTTCCCGCGGATTTTGCTGGTCGGTGACCGGGAAGAGCGCTTTGCCGGCTACAACCTTGCGATTGTCCCGGACATCTACCCCGGCAGCGCCCTTGGAGGGGTCTACACCGGTCTCTGCCAGGCTGAAACCGATTATGTTTTTGTCAGTTCATGTGACCTTCCGTTCCCGAACCGGGAGTTGCTCCGCTATCTCTGTACCCTCAGGAATGGCTACGATGCAGTGGTGCCCTTGACCGAGCATGGCTATGAACCGTTGTTCGCGCTCTACGCAAAAAGCTGCCTCGAACCGATCAGGGAGCTGCTGGAGAGTGGCAACTACTGCGCCTTTGCCTATTATCCGCAGGTGAATGCCAGGTATGTGACTGCCGAAGAGCTGGCCCGGTTCGACCGGGATGGGAGAGCGTTCATGAACGTCAACACTCCGGAAGATTTTGCAAAAATCACAGGGGAGATCTCAGGGTAAGAAGAGGAATCCGGTCCATGGTCAGTATTGAGGAAGCGCAAAAAACCATTTTTGAACAGATCTCACCACTGGAGACGGAGAGGGTTTCGGCTTTCCAGGGGTTAAACCGGGTCACTCCGGAAGACCATATTGCGCCGTGGGACATCCCGCCAGCCGATAACTCGGCCATGGATGGATATGCTTTTTCCCACGCCTCGCTCAAAGGTGAGCGCCTCCGGGTGACCGGCTTTCTTCCGGCCGGGGAAGAACGGGATGCGCCGGTGCCACCGGGTGAAGCGGTGAAGATCATGACCGGCGCGCCGGTCCCCCCGGGGTGCGATACCGTGGTGCCGATCGAGGATGTCGAACAGCTTGACCAGTGGATCCGCTTGACATCGCCTGCCAAGGCAGGGGCGCATATTCGCAAGCGGGGCGAGGATATCCGCCTTGGCGATATCGTCATTCCTGCCGGCTCGACCCTCAGGCCCCAGGAGATCGGCATGCTCTCCGCCATGGGGGTGACAACGCTGGCAGTGCACCGCCGGGCACGGGTCGCAGTGCTGGCCACCGGCGATGAGCTCCTGGAACCAGGATCAACACCGGCGCCGGGGAAGATCATTAACAGCAACAGTTACAGCCTGGCCGCCCAGGTGCTGGATGCCGGGGGCGATCCGGTGCTGCTCGGCATCGCCCCGGACAGCCTCGAAGCCACTTGTGACAAGATCAGGGGCGGGCTGAACGCCGACCTGCTGGTCATTACCGGCGGCGTGTCGGTTGGCGACCGGGATTTTGTCAAGATGGCGATTGAGCATCTCGGCGGAGCAATAACCTTCTGGAAGGTCAACATGAAGCCGGGCAAGCCGTTGGCATTCGCCATGCTGAACGGAACGCCGGTCTTTGCCCTGCCGGGCAACCCGGTAGCCGCCATGGTCTCTTTTGAGCTGTTCGTGCGCCCGGCGATCCTTAAGGCGATGGGGCGACACCGGATTTTGCGGCCGAAGGTCCGGGCAGCACTGCTGGAACCTGCAGCCAATAAGGGGAAACGCCCCCACCTGGTTCGAGGCTTGGTCTCGAAGGGTGATAACGGTTATGTTGTCTCGCTTACCGGCAACCAGAGTTCCGGCCGGCTTTCATCGCTGATCCAGGGGAACGGGCTGGTTTATCTGGCACCCGAGGCGGTCCATGGCGTCGGAGATGTTGTCGATGTGCTCCTGCTCGACCGGGAGTTCGAGATGGGCGAGGTAGGTTAATGGCTCTCCGCGATCCGCACGGCAGAAGGATCAACTATCTCCGGCTCTCGGTGACTGATCGGTGCAATCTCCGCTGCCGCTACTGCATGCCGGCCGAGGGGCTGGTCAAGGTCGGTCATGACGATATCCTGAGTTACGAGGAGCTGCTGCGCATTGCCCGTGCTGCAGTGGCTATCGGTGTGGAAAAGATTCGGGTGACCGGCGGCGAACCGCTGGTACGGCGGGGGATCATCGACTTCTTGCAACGGCTGGAGGCAATTCCCGGACTGCAGCGGCTAGTGCTGACCACCAACGGCATGCTGTTGAGAGAAATGGCTGCTGACCTCAGGTCTGCCGGAGTGGAGAGCCTTAATATCAGCCTCGATTCGCTGCGGCCGCAGACCTTTGCCGAGATCACCAGGGGCGGAGAACTGCGCCGGGCGCTGGACGGAATCGCTGCAGCCGAGGCTGCCGGGTTCGAATTCATCAAGATCAATGTGGTGGTGATGCGGGGAGTAAATGACGATGAGCTGGAAGAGTTTGCCGCTCTGACCCTGGATCGCCCCTACCGGGTGCGTTTTATCGAGTATATGCCAACCCTGGCCCAGCCGGGATGGGAAGCAACGGTAATGCCGGGCGCAGAGATCCTTGACCGGCTGGCAAAGCGGTTTCCCATGGCCGACGAGGCGCCGGAGAAGATGGCCGGACCGGCGCGCTACCGCCGGATCGCCGGGGCTGCCGGGCTGGTTGGTGTGATCACCCCGGTGTCCTGTCATTTCTGCGGGGAGTGCAACCGGATCAGGGTCACCTCCCGCGGCATTGCCAAGAGTTGTCTTTTCGACCGTGGCACCGTTGACCTGCGCCCCATACTGGTCAGTGGTGACGATATCGCACTGGGAGAGGCCCTTAGGCGGACAGTGGCCGAAAAACCTGACCGGCACCAGCTTGCGGAAAGCAACGGCGGCCAGGGGCAGATCGATATGGCCCGGATAGGAGGATGATAATGACAGCAGCCAAGGTGGTGGCGGTTTGCATAAGCCTGAACAAAGGGGAACGGAAAACACCGGTCGATCAGGTTGAGCTGCGGGAAAATCACGGCATTGTCGGTGATGCCCATGCCGGGGAGTGGCATCGGCAGGTGAGCCTGCTGGCCATGGAGAGCATCGCCAAGATGCAGGCGTTGGGGCTTGCTGTCACGACCGGCGATTTTGCCGAGAACATCACCACGCAAGGGATCGACCTGCCGGCGCTGCCGATCGGCACCCGGCTGACGGTTGGGGAAACTCTGCTGGAAGTCACCCAGATCGGCAAGGAGTGCCATACCCGCTGCGCCATCTACCACCAGGCCGGGGACTGCGTCATGCCCAAGGAAGGGATCTTTGCCAAGGTTGTGCTCGGTGGCGTGATAAAGCCTGGCGACTCGATTGCCGCTAAGTGAGTGAGCAATCAGTTACTCATGGAGTTTTGCCATGCTGAAAAGCTTTGCCGACCACATCGTTTTCAATCTTTTCGGCCTCATTCCCGGCTCCCGTGCAGGCGAGGCGCTCGACTTCTTTATCTATGACACCCTGAAGATCTTTCTGCTACTCACCACGATCATTTATGTAGTCGCCATTATCCGCACCTCCTTCCCGCCGGAGCGCACCAAGCGGATCCTTGCCCACGAGCGGGAGTATGTGGGCAACGTCATGGCTGCCCTGCTCGGCATTGTCACGCCGTTCTGTTCTTGCTCGGCAGTGCCGCTGTTCATCGGTTTTGTCGAATCCGGAGTACCGCTGGGGGTGACCTTCTCCTTCCTGATCTCCTCTCCCATGGTCAACGAGGTTGCGCTGATTATGCTCTGGGGTCTGTTCGGCTGGAAGATCGCCCTGATCTACATCGCTACCGGCCTGCTGGTGGCCATTGTCAGCGGCATTGTCATCGGCAGGCTGAAGATGGAGAAGTACGTCCAGGACTATGTCTGGGAGATGCAGGTCGGCAACAGCGAGATCAAGGTCATGGTCTGGCGCGAAAAGCTCGAATACGCGAGGGAATACACTTTTGGCCTGCTGAAAAAGATCTGGCCGTATGTGGTGGTCGGGGTCGGCATCGGCGCCTTCATCCACGGCTATGTGCCGCAGGATTTCCTGGCCAAATGGGCTGGCCGCGATAATCCGTTCGCTGTGCCGGTGGCAGTGGCACTGGGGGTGCCACTCTATTCCAACGCCGCCGGGGTGATCCCCATTGTCCAGGCTCTGACTGCCAAGGGGATGGCCATTGGGACGGTGCTGGCGTTCATGATGGCCGTGACCGCGCTGTCCCTGCCGGAAGCAGTCATCCTGAGCAATGTCCTGAAAAAGCCTTTGCTGGCAACCTTCTTCGGCATCGTGGCCACGGCTATTGTCATTGTTGGCTATCTTTTCAACGCCCTATTATAAGCACAAAGGAGAAATCCAAATGAAAATCGAAGTACTCGGTACCGGCTGCGCCAAGTGCAAGACCTTGTACGAGAATGCCAGGAAAGCACTGGAAGAGAGCGGCAAGAGCGGCGAGTTGGTAAAGGTAGAGGATATCCCTTCGATCATGAAGTACGGCGTCATTAGCACTCCGGCGCTGGTGATCGACGGCAAGGTCATGTTTTCCGGCAAACTGGCATCGCCAGCCGAGATCAGCGGGATGTTGCCATGAAGCCGCTCATGATCGGGATCCTTTTGGCGATTGCATCTGTTGCCCATGCCGAGCTTCCCTCGGCTGCTACCGCAACGGTCAATCAGGCCTTGTCATCCGGCAAGCCTGCTGTCATCGATCTCGGTGCCCGGACCTGCATCCCCTGCAAGAAGATGGCACCGATTCTCGAATCGATGTCGAACGAATACCGCGGCAAAGCGAATGTCCTGTTCATCGATGTCCATGAAGATCAGGCTGCTGCCAAGAAGTTCCGGGTCCAGATGATTCCGACCCAGATCTTCTTTAATGCCCAGGGTAAAGAAGTCAAGCGTCACATTGGCTTCATGGACAGAGTGGACATTCTCAAAGAGCTGAAGGCGGCGGGACTTAAGTGAGTTTGCTCGACAACATCGAGCAGATTGTTGCCGCCTATCCCTTGCTGGCTTTTGCCGCAGTATTCATGGCGGGAGTGCTCTCTTCCGCCTCTCCCTGCGTGCTGACAACGCTTCCGCTGGTTATCGGCTTTGTCGGGGGATACAGCGACGGTGACCGGGGCAAGGCTTTTCGCTACTCATTGACTTTTATTCTCGGCCTTTCTCTCACCTTCACCTTATTTGGTGCGGCAGCTGGCTTGCTCGGGACCATGTTCGGCACCTTGGGCGGTTGGTGGTACCTGGCTGCAGGCTGTGTTGCCCTGTTGATGGGAGGCCAGATGATGGGGCTCTACGAAATCAGTCTGCCGATCAAGCGTGATTTAAAACCAAAACGTGGGGGGCTGGCCGGCTCCTTTCTCCTGGGGCTCTTCTTCGGGGTCGTCTCTTCACCCTGTGCCACACCGGTGCTGGTGGTAATCCTGACACTGGTGGCCAGCAAAGGCCAGGTGCTTTACGGTATCGCCCTACTCTTTTGTTACGCCCTCGGCCATTGCCTGCTGATGCTCTTCGCCGGCACCTTCACCGGATTCGTGGAAGGTTTCGCAAAGGCCCGTGGAGTGGTCAATTTCGCTCTTTGGTCCAAGCGGGTCAGTGGGGCGGTTGTAGCATTGGTGGGAGGCTGGTTTGTCTGGCAGGCATTCTAAGAAAGTTTGCCCGATTGGAGTATTCAGTGATTTTTAAAGATTCAACTCACTCGCAAGTGCTATATCGTACCGCCTCTTTGCTGGCGCTGGTTACCATCGGCTACAACATCTTTGAAGGGGTAATTTCAGTTCTCATCGGCGCAACAGACGAGACCCTGTCATTGTTCGGCTTTGGCCTCGATTCGTTTGTTGAAGTGGTTTCCGGCATCGGCATTTGGCACATGATGCGGCGCCTGCAGCAAGGCGAAGAGGACAGGCGGGATGAGTTCGAGCGGCGGGCCCTGCAGATCACGGGCGGGTCATTTTACGTGCTGTCTGTCGGCCTGTTAGTGACCGCTGGTCTCAGTTTCTGGGAAGGCCACCAGCCAAAGACCACTTTCTGGGGCATCATCATCGCATTGGTGTCGATCTTTTCCATGTGGTTCTTGATCCGGCAAAAAAACAGGGTGGGCAAGGAGTTGAATTCGGCAGCCATTCTGGCAGATGCTGCCTGCACTAGGGCTTGCCTGTTGTTGTCAGTAGCCTTGCTGTTTGCCAGTATCGGCTATGAACTGACCGGCATCGGCAGAATGGATTCGCTCGGTGCCCTGTTTATTGCCTGGCTGAGCTGGAAAGAGGGGCGTGAGGCTTTCGGCAAAGCACGCGGCGTGGCCTGCAAGTGCAGCTGCAGCTGTGGTTGAAAAAATTATCAGTCCGCTGTTGTGCTGTTCAATAAATTGGTTGACAGCAAAACATGGCCTATGGTAATTAACCAATCTGTTTTTAAGTCACCAGCAGTCTAAGCGTTATCCGACTTAAAAACGCTGCAGGGGTAACGTCCTGCAGACAAATTATTCCCCGTTAGCTCAGTCGGTAGAGCGGGTGGCTGTTAACCACCATGTCCGTGGTTCGAGTCCGCGACGGGGAGCCATAAAACTCAGGCACTTACAAGACATCTTGTAGGTGCCTTTTCTCGTATGTGGTTGAAGGTGGGAGCGGAATGTTCGCAAAAACCTGATTTTGATAGTATGAAATCACCGGATTTTATGAGTATGGAATCTATTTATGGCAATTCTAATATAATGGAATTGCCATAAAAATTAACAATTATAAATTGTTACAGCGTTTGAGGGACGACTAAAGTAACCCGTAGAGCGAATCTGCCGATGTCGCTTGACCCCAACTGATGAGAGATGTCAGATGGATATTAAAAAAATCGGGCTGTCAACAGCACTGCCAACTCGATTGCTGACGGTGACGCTTGCGATCGCCTGTCTGGCGCTCGCACTGGCTCAGATTCTCCAGCCAATTGTCCAGAATGATACGTGGTGGCACCTGAAGACCGGGGACTGGATTATTGCCAACCGCTCGCTGCCCTCTTCGGACCCGTTCACATATTCCCACCATTTGACGGGAGATACTCAAGAGCGGTTTTTACTGACTGCGTACTGGGTGTCCCAGATTGTTCTCTCCATAGCGCTCAAATTCGGCGGATTTTTCGGTATTGCCATTTACCGGGCCGTGGTGCTCGGGATTCTGGCGGTGGTCCTTTTCCAGCGTCTACAGCGTCGTGGCGTACAGCCATGGTTGTCGTTCACCCTCCTCATCAGTGCAAGCCTCTGCCTCTTCTGGTTTTACCCGGGGCTGGAAAGGCCGCAGGTGCTCTCATTCCTGTTTGCATCGGTGCTCATGGGGATGGTTGAAGAAATTCGAGAGGGTAAAGGACCAAGCTGGCTGATGCCTCCCATGATGACCCTCTGGGCGAATTGCCACGGTGGCTTCATCGTCGGCGATCTACTGCTCTGTGCGGTTGTTGTCGGCGCAGCATGGACATTCCGCAAAGACAGACAACATTTTTTCAAAATATCTCGCTGGGCTGCGGCGGGACTATGTTTTTCCCTTTGCAATCCCAACGGATATTTCCCCTTTTTGTCCGCATTTCAACTTTCCCTGAATCGTGAGCTAATGGATTCCATCTCAGAGTTCAAGGGCAGCATCGAGGCGTTTCATTCGGGATATCCTCAGATTGCAGTCTTCTGGGTACTTTTGTTCCTGATGTTAGTCGCTGCAGTGGCTTCTGGCAGATTTTCCTGCCTGGATTTCTTTCCCATGATGTTGTCCGGCGCACTGGCGTTTCGCTACTGTCGCAATATCGCCTTTTTTATGGTGGCCATGGCACCTCTTTCCGGGTACTACCTGAAGCACGCCATGGAGAGGTGGGCAACGAGGCCAGTCAAGGCCGTCCTTGTCCTCGGGGCTTTGGCCTTAATAACGGTGGTCCCCTTGACCCTTTCACAGGTAAAATGGGAGGAAACAATCCTCAATACGCCTGACAAGCGCTACCCTTCTGCGGCAGTCGATTTTTTGCAGCGCCAGGAGCTCAAGGGTGCGATGCTGAATGATTATGATGCGGGAGGCTACCTGATCTGGAAGCTCTCTCCCGACAGAAAGGTTCTGATTGACGGTCGCATCATCAACCTCTCCATTCTCAGGGATTACCGCACAATCCAGCAGGCTCGGACTCATCTCGTTAATGGCAGGCCTGCATGGAGCCAACTGCTTGATTCCTACGACATCCAGTATGTCATTCAATACCTGCAGCAGCCGTCAACCGGGGAGTTGCAGCCACTCATGCGCGTCCTGCTGAATGATCCCCAATGGGCGCCCGTCTATGTTGACCAAATCGCGTACATTTTCGTGCGCAGGGATGGTTTGAATGCCAGCGTCGCACAGCAATTCGAAATCCCCCCATTGCTCTTCTGTGGCAGGATACTGGAAAGCTTCGACTCCATTCTGCATGAGCACCCGACGGAGGTAAAGGCTTTGCTTGGCAGGGGGGAAATGTTCGCCTATCTCGGGAGAATTGACGAGGGGAAGCGTAACCTTGATGCCGCTCTGCGCCTTTCACCAAAAAACATGTCCATACAGTCTCGCATGATTCAACTTCGAATGCTTGAGAGGGACGGTTAAGAACGACCCGTTCTCGGTGCTCAGAGTGCAGGCAGGGAGGCAAATCCCTTGCCTGTCAATAAGAGTAGTGTCGAGCTTGGCACGGACATTCAGACGAAACTTGTAGGAAAGCCGGTCACCGGGGCGATCTATAGCTTCGCTCCCGCCATCGATCAGTTTTTGAAAGGCCATCTTTTTGGCGATATCTTCGGGCGTGACAATCTGGACTTCCAGAGCCGGGAGATCGCCACCATTTCGGCCCTGGCCAGCATGGAAGGGGTCAATCCTCAACTGTAGGCCCATTTCAACGTCGGGCTTAATACGGGCCTGACTGTGACACAGTTAAAGAGCCTGATTTCTGTTCGCAGTGCCAAGGTTGGTAAGAAAGAAGCCGATAATGCCCATGAATCGCTGAGTAGCGAGCGAGGCAGACTAATTAAAATAAACTTTGTGTGGCTTTTCATTTGTATGGGGTTCTAGTATCATTTGGGTAACCGTTGGCTAATGGCCGCACTGATAACAACCTTGCCGCCCAGAACCGAGCTGTCTTGGATCTCCAGGTAATGCTTGCAAAGATGCAACTAACTTCGGATGAAGAGCCAAGTCAAAGGTCAACGAATCGAGTTTAGCCATAGTTACGCGGGTCACCTGACAGAGTGCTATCAATGGAAAGTCCTGAAAAAAGCATAATAAAAGGTTGGCGGTATAATCATCCCCTTGCCCTTGCCCAACACAAAACAGCAACCGTGGTTGTCAGTGTGATAACCCTGTTGTTCTTATGCTGGCTTGACTTCATAACCGGTTATGAATTTGGCTTCTTCATTTTCTATTTTGTACCGGTTGCCTTTGCCTCATGGTATGGGGGAAAAGGCAAGGGCGTCGCCATGGCAGTGATGAGCAGCATCTGCTGGTACCTTTCTGATCGACTCACCCACCATCCCTACTCTCGTCCCTATTTTATCTACTGGGAAACATTCATGCGCCTGGCCTCATTCCTTACCACATCATTGACCCTTTCCAGAATCAGAGGTCTGGTATTAAACGAAGAGAAACTGATGGCCGACCTGGTGGCAGCACACGAAGAACTCCATCAATACCGTAAGGTTGATCAGGACAAGTAAGCAGCATGAAAAAATCTTAGTCAAAAGCATTTAACCACCTATTGCATAAAGCCCATTCTAATGTATTGTTAGCTCATAAATTCCCACACTGTTTTTACATGATTCTTGCTGGAGTTAAGTAAAAATATACAGTTATGTCGGTTTCATTTTCATAACGGAGGGGTGATGAAATTATTCCGACAAACGCTGCTTGCCGTGGTCTTGACAGCTATCATCGGCGTTCTTACCCACACCGCAGTTACCAAATACGTCGTACACAAAGCAGAAGAAAACCTCCAGAGCATCATTCTCTCCCACAGGGCATTCCATGCGTACATCCAGCAGGTGATGCACCCTGCCTACTACAAGGCCAAAGACGAAGGGAAGGTCGCTCAGGATTTCTATGCACCGCAACTGCTCTCGTCATCCCATATCATTAGGGTTATGCACGGTCTCTTCAACAAGGAACGAGAAAAAGAAGGGCTACCTCTCGTTTACTACAAAATGGCCTCGCAAAACCCCAGAAACCCGGTGAACATTGCCGATGACAGAGAAGCGTGGCTCATAAAACTTTTCAACGACCAGCGTGACCTCAAAGAGCATACCGAGATCAGAACCATCAATGGCAAGAAATATTTGCTCTACGCCAAACCGTTTCTCGAAACCAATCAAGCATGCCTACGTTGCCACGGCAAGCGCACAGATGCGCCTGTCGGGCTGCAACAGATCTATTCCGGTCAGGGGGGATTCAATGAATCTGCCGGAATAATCCGAGCAATCGAATCGATCCGTATTCCTCTTAATGATGAATTCACAGCCGCATTCGTCGCAACCACCGCAACACTAGCCGCCGCAGCTATCCTCATCGCTCTCTATCTCTTTAACATGCGGCTTCGCCAAAGAATAAGGGAGAACACCGCTGCTCTCGCCATAAGCGAGGCGAATTATCAGCACTTCACTGCCCTCACCTCTGATTATGTTCACAAATGCGCACGTAAAGGGAGTGCCCCGTACCGGATACAGTGGGTCGGCGGTGCCCTGAAAACCATATCGGGATTCAGCGCCGAGGAAATGCTTGAACGTGGATGCTGGGTGTCAATCGTGCACCCAGACGACAAGCAAGCCACGGTTGAAGCCCTCGACAGGCTTAGACCTGGGGACATCAAGGAGATTTCTTTCCGGATTATTGTCAAGGATCAAAGCGTTCGATGGATTTTGGATACGTGCCAGTGCGAACAGGGGACATCGAACGATGAACTGATATTGTACGGTGCTGCATCGGACATAACGGAGCGCAAGCAAGCCGAGGAGATGCTACAGTTCACCCGTGCCAGTGTCAATGCCGTGTCGGATGCAATCTTTTGGGTCACGGCTGACGGTCGTATCGTTGATGTAAATGATGCTGCCTGCCAGTCTCTTGGTTATTCACGTGAAGAGCTGTTAAAGATGGAAGTCTCCGACATTGACCCCAGCAATAGCAGTGAAGACATGCAGCGCCAGTTCCCCGAACTCCGCAGGCAGGGTACCCTGCGCTTTGAAGCAACTCATTGCGCCAAAGACGGTCGAGTATTCCCGGTAGAGATCGCTGCCAACTATGTGTGCTATGGCGCCGAGGAGCGCAATTGCGGTATTGCCCGGGATATTTCCGATCGTAAGCGTAATGAAGAAGAACGACTCAATCTTGAGAAGCAACTGCTGCATGCCCAAAAACTGGAAAGTCTTGGCGTCCTTGCCGGAGGCATAGCCCATGATTTTAACAACCTCCTAACCTCAATCGTCGGCAATACCGATCTTGCCTTGCTGAGGCTTAATCCGGAATCACCGGTGCGCGACAACCTACAGAGAGTCGAGGAAGCTGCTACCCGTGCCGCCGACCTTGCCAAGCAGATGCTCGCTTACTCAGGCAAAGGAAAGTTTGTCATCGAACCAATCGATCTGAATCGCATAGTAGAGGAGATGGCGAAGATGCTGGAAGTCTCTATCTCCAAAAAATGCGTATTGAGATTCAACTTCGCTGAATCGCTTCCGACTGTTGATGCAGACGCCACTCAGCTGCGCCAGGTCATCATGAATTTGGTCATCAATGCCTCTGAAGCGATAGGCAACAAGAGTGGGGTAATCGCAATCAGCTCTGGCTGTATGCAGTGTGATCGGCGGTACTTAAGCAGCGCGTGGTTGAACGAACAGATTCCCGAAGGTTTGTATGTCTGGCTTGAGATCGCCGACACCGGCTGCGGCATGGATAAGGAAACCGTGTCTAAAATATTCGACCCGTTCTTCACCACCAAGTTCACTGGCCGCGGCTTGGGGATGGCGGCCGTTTTGGGAATTGTCCGCGGCCATAAAGGGGCCATAAAGGTTTACAGTGAACCAGGTCGTGGGACGACGTTCAAGATTCTGCTCCCGGCAGGAGGCAGGCCAAAGGAATTGGGCAATGAGATAGCTGACGAGCATCTAGAGTGGAAAGGCAGTGGAACGGTTCTGCTGGTTGACGACGAGGAAACGGTCATCGCCATTGGTACTGAAATGCTGAAGGAACTCGGATTTGATGTTTTGACGGCAATGGATGGTAGGGAGGCGCTGGAGGTTTTCACGCAGCAACAGGGCAAGATTTGCTGTGTCATCCTTGACCTGACCATGCCACATATGGATGGCGAGCAGGCGTTCAGGGAACTACGCCTGCTTGCTCCGGATGTTCAGGTAATCATGTCCAGCGGTTACAACGAGCAGGAGATCAACCAGCGCTTTGCCGGCAAGGGGCTGGCAGGATTCATCCAAAAGCCTTACAAACTGTCGATGCTAAAGGAGGTTATCTTGAATGTTAATCAAGGAATCGACACAGTTGTAAGTTAGGTGCTGAATGAAGAGCCAGGCGTCATAGACGGTAACTTAAATACATGTCAAAAACCATCATCGAGAAAAATATGGGGGAAGCCTCACGGTGTGCAAAGTCGAAACGGCGCGGAATTCAGGATTGAAGTGTGAGCTGATTGCCAGCGGCTGGAAACCGCCTGTTTGCCGGGTGTCGCCTACTGTATTGACATAACCGGCAGGAAACATTATTGTATTTATTAATTTGAATGTTGGCATAAAGAAGGCAGTTATACCGATTTAATCCATTGCTGATGCTTGGCAGTGAACTGGCCTTACTTGATCCTAAGGCAACAGAAGCGAAGCAAAAGAATGAAACAACGCCTTGTCTGTACATTGGGCCAACGATGCTGAAAAGAGTTCTCCTGCTTAGTGGAGTTGGCCTTACAGTGGCCCTGCTCTGGTTTGCCATAAGCAATTATCGGACAGCAGTGCCTTTGGCGGAAGAGAATCTCCGGGGAGTTGCCCTGTCCATTTCTTCGGCTGTAGAAAACGCGGCAGTCCATGATCCTACCTTTCACTCCCTTAATACCCTTCGCCCCAAAGATTTAGCCTTTCTGGCAGTGCTGGACAGAGACGGCATCTATCGGTTCCATTCAAATCCCGATCTGATTGGGACTCGTTCAGATGATGGTCGCTACTCTGCGGTACTACAAAAAGCAGATGCGATTGAAGGCCGGGTTGTGCTCGGTACCGGGGAAAAAGCCTATGAATTCCTGGCTCCGCTTTACCTTCCTGACGCGGAAATGATCTTGCGGTTGACCCTGCATACCTATCGAGCCGATGCCGTTGTCCGCAAGGCAGAGTTGAACATGACGATCCTCATCGGGCTGCTGCTCACCGGCTGGGTCATGGCCGCCTTTATTTATCGTTTTGCCCTGCGGGAAGAGCTGCATCATCTGGAGATGGCCCGACAGGAAGGCCTGGCACGTTTAGGTGAGATGGGGGCAACGCTTGCCCATGAAATCCGCAATCCATTGGCAGGCATCAAGGGGTTTGCCCAGATTATCGAGAAGAAGCCTATCGATAGCCGTAACAGTGAATTCGGCCGGCTGATTGTTGCGGAAGTCCTCCGCCTGGAAAATCTCGTCACCAGCCTCCTGAGCTATGCCAAGACCGAGCGAAATGCGGTTAGTCTTTTCTGGCTCAAGGAGCTGATTGCCCATTCCGTGGCCCTAGTGAGCGCTGAACTCGCACAACAGAAAATTACACTGGTCACTGACTGCGCCGAGAGTGTGCAGTGCCGAGGTGACCGGGATCGTCTGGGACAGGTCCTGCTCAACCTGGTAAAAAACGCTGTTCAGGCAATGCCGGATGGCGGAACTTTGACCATTGCGGCACAGACGAGAGGTAGAGGCGTGGTTATTTCAGTCTCCGATACCGGACAAGGCATAAATGAAGAGGACCAAGCCAGGATATTCGAGCCTTTTTTTACCACAAAGGCCAGAGGAACCGGCCTGGGACTAGCGCTTTGCAAAAAAATCGTCGAGGAGCATCAGGGGACCATCAGCGTAACAAGCGCTGCCGGTAAGGGAACCTCGGTTATTATTGAACTACCCGGCGGGGTATGGGAGTGATACGACACATGACCGAAACAAAAGGGTCCATACTGTTGGTGGAAGACGATGCAACGTTCAGGATCTTCATCCAGACGATTCTTGAAGATGAGGGGTATCAGGTCACGGTTGCCGGTGACGGCCGTGATGGCGATCGCCTGCTTAAACGAGAGAGCTTTGACCTGGTTATTTCCGACCTGAAGATGCCTCACAAAAGCGGTATTGAGCTGTTCCGGGAAACCAGGCACGACCCGGGGGCTCCGCAGTTTATCTTTCTGACCGCTTACGGCACCGTCGATGAGGCGGTATCTGCCATGAAGGAAGGCGCCATCGACTTCCTCACCAAGCCGCTTGCCGCTCCTGAAACACTGTTAAACCTGGTGAACCGGGTCATGGAAAACCAGCAGCTCACCAGAGCCTTGCGCACTATTAAGGAGACTGGGTCATCTGGTCTGCCTCCTGATGAACTGATTTTCGCCGGCCAGGCAATGAAAAATGTACGCAAGCTGGTCCTTGATGTTGCCGGAACAACGGCAAATGTGTTGATCTACGGTGAGAGCGGCACCGGTAAAGAGTTGGTAGCCAAAACTATCCACCTGTTAAGCCCCAGAAGCAAGGCCCCCTTTGTCCCTCTCAACTGTGCCGCCATTCCGGAGAACCTCTTGGAAAGCGAACTGTTCGGGCATGAAAAAGGGGCGTTTACCGGGGCAATCCAGGCCAGACAGGGGAAGTTCGAACTTGCCAGAGGTGGGACAATTTTTCTTGATGAGATCGGCGAGATGCCGGTTGCATTACAGGCCAAGCTCCTGCGTGTTATCCAGGAACGCGTTTTTGAACGGGTTGGTGGCAGCAAGGAGATCAAGGCTGATGTCAGGGTGATCGCTGCAACCAATAGAAATCTCCAGGATGAGGTGGTTGGCCATCGCTTCAGGGAGGATCTGTACTACCGGCTGAATGTTTTTCCGATTCACCTGCCCCCTTTGCGCGAGCGGGTCGATGCCATGCCGTTGCTGGTAAATTTCTTTCTGGAGCGGTTCAGCGGGCAGATCGGCAAGAAAATAAAAGGGGTTGAAGCCGGTGTGCTGCGGGCCATGCAAAGTTATCCCTGGCCGGGGAATGTTCGCGAATTACAAAATGTTATGGAACGAGCTGTGATCCTTGCTCAGGGGTTGGTCCGGGCGGAAAACCTCCCGGATGCATTGCTGCGGCTCCCTGAGCCGCTGGTGCTGGACAGCCGGGATTACCTGAAAGCGGTGGAACGGGATATGATTGTCAAGGCGTTGGCTAAACATGGCGACAATCGCCGCTTGGCAGCAGAGGAACTGGGCATTTCCCGCCGGACTCTGCAATACAAGCTGAAGGAGTACGGCCTGTTGGCAGCCGATTAGTGTGGTGCAGAGTTCTTCGCAACAGGTGCAATAAATTGCACTAAAAATGGCATTACCCATAAAACAGTATTGTCTGTTGTGTAATAAATTCAAGCTGTTGTGGGCTTATGCGTTCTTGGCACAAACAATGGAATTCCTCCTTGCAGATCAACCATTTTAAAGGAGGACCATTCAGATGAACAAGACCACAGCACTCTATGCAGTAACAGTACTCGCAGTAGTCGCTTTCTCCGGCATTGCTTATGCTCGGGGAGGCAATCCGGGCGGCCAGGGACATGGCAGCGCCAACCACCAGGGACAGATGTCAAATCCAGTCTGTAACACTACAGGCATGAGCCAACAGTCAGGAACCCAGATTCGTCCGATGGACGGCACCGGCAAGCGCTATGGCCAGACTCGCGGTAAAGGCATGACACCGGCAGCCCCTCAAGCAGCTGTTACAGTATCGGTAAACTAATATTCAGGGAGCAGTCACCGCATGAAAAAAGGTCGCTTTTTACTTCTCGCGCTCGGAGCCTTCGGGATGGTTTGCCTGATGCAGGGTGCTGCGCTTGCCGGTTTCGGTTTCGGTGGCGATGATACTGGAAAAAGCGGCCTTGACCTGAACCGCGGTTACGACATCAACACGGTAACGACGATGTCGGGCAAGGTTACAACGCTTCCCCGTCAGATCGAGAAGGAGCATGTCGTTATCGAAATCAGAAGCGGTCACGATCCGGTTAGCATCTGCGTAGGCCCCCACGCATACTGGGAAGCTAAAGGGGTATTGATCAAGCTGAATGACGAGCTGAGCGTCAAAGGGGCCATTGCCCAGGGACAGGATGGCAAGACGTACCTGCTGGCGCAAAAATTGATGAACAAAACAACGGGCACCCAGGTGGAGCTCCGTAATGAAAAAGGGATGCCTTCCTGGTCAGGGCGAAACATGAACGCCGCGGGTTCTGGGCGAACCGACGGGGGGATGCGCAATCAGGGTGGCGGCATGATGCGCGGTGGCGGTGGCGGGATGATGCGTCGTTGATGTTTCCCTGGTAAGACCTGCTGATGGAAGAATGAGGTGAAGAGCGGTGTTAGATGGATTTAGAAAATTGTCATGGCTGGTATTCCTGTCCGGAATTGTATTATTACCTGCAACGGTGCTGGCTGGTGAGCCACTACTTACTTTTGGGGCTGGTTTCGAGTTCACTTCCGGAGATTACGGGACTGCGACGAGAACCAACTCGGTATATGCGCCGGTTACAATCGGGTTTAACCCATCTGACCGATTGGGATTGTCTCTTGAGATACCTTATGTCTACCAGAGCAATACCAATGTGATTGCCGGGCAGTTTCGCCAGATGCAGGGCCAGCAGATGGGCATGCAAAGTGTGGCCGGAGCAATGGCTGGCCCTGGCTCCGGAGCCGGCATGGGTAATAATTCGCTTCGCTCCAGTGCCAACAGTGACCCCTCAAAGGCTCAGAGCGGCATTGGCGATATTATTCTGAAAGCGGGCTATGTGCTATTTCAGGAGTCGGATTTCCTGCCACAGGTCCGCCCTGCTGTTTCGGTCAAGGTTCCCACTGCCGACAAAAACAAGGGGCTGGGCACCGGCGAGTTTGACGAAGGGGTCAGCGTTGAGCTGTCCAAGTGGTTTGGCGATTGGTATACCTTCCTTGAGCCAGGCTATACGATCCAGGGCAAATCAGCGGACCTGTCCCTGAAGAACTACGTCAGCTGTAACGGCGGGTTCGGATACCAGGTAACGGACAACTTTCGTCCGATGTTAATTATCAAAGGATCAAGTGCCTTGGCCGATGGTTTGACCGAGCTGCTCGAAGCCCGGCTGAAGCTGAAATACCAGGCGACTCCACATACCGGTATTGAAGGGTATCTTGCCAAGGGGATTACCACTTCAAGTCCTGATTACGGGACCGGAATAGCAGTTTTTTACGATTTCTAACTTTTGAGACAATAGAGGAGTTAAAGATGAGAAAGATTATTGGTGTACTGGGTTTGCTAAGCGTGGCGTTTATGGCAGGATGCGGCAGCAGCGGTAGTTCCGCTCCTGCAACACAAGTAAGCGGTGCCGTTGCCGATGGTTATCTGCAGAATGCCCAGGTGTTTCTCGACAAGAACGGCAATTACCAATTGGACGCTGGCGAACCATCGACAATGACAGATGCAAATGGCGCCTATACCCTGAGCATCGATCCCGCCGATGTCGGCAAATACCCGATTGTGGCCGTAGCGATCAAAGACCAGACCATTGATAAGGATACCGGCTTGGCAGTGCCGAACAGTTATGTGCTCTGCACTCCGGCTGCCGGTGTTTCCGGCACGGTCAGTAACTTCATCAGCCCGATGTCGACCCTGCTGCGGGAAAAACTGGAGGCCAATCCCGGCATGACCTTGGCCGAGGCCATGACCCAACTGCGTAACCAACTGAACATGCCTGTCGGGATGAACATGACCGGCGACTACGTTGCCGGTAGCATGGCTGGGCAGTATCAACAGCAATACCAGGAAATGCATCAGGTCGCCCAGCAGATGGCGGGTCTGATGGGGGCGGAGTCAGGATTGGTCATGAACGGCAATAACGTGAACATGGGCAGGTTCCGGAGCATGATGGGACAGATCAATCAGAACATGCCCCAGATTACCGATAACGTCGGCCAGGGGCTGGGAATGTCCAGCACTTTTATGAACTCCATGAAGACCCAGATGCAGACGACGCTTGGCGGAATGCCTGCTGCGAGCGGGTTTATGAATTACTCGGGTGGCCGGATGACCCCTGGAACAGGCATGATGAGCGGTAGCGCAATGCGGTAGCATGGGAGTAACCGATGTCGGATTCGTTCGACTTATGGTATTATTGATTTTTAATACGATTTCTGCAAAAAGGAGAGAATTTATGAAAAAGGTACTGATTGCCCTGCTGTTTGTGGTTAGCGCTGCAATACCTGTTTATGCCCAGATGGATGGCATGCCGATGCATGATCGTGCTGGTCATGGCCATGAAGGTCAGGGGCCGATGATGGAGATGGGCGGTATGGATCATATGGGCGACATGATGGGAGCTTGCCTGGATAATGCCGATAAAATTGGCCTTACTGATGAGCAGGTGAAGAAACTGACCCCTATTCACCGTGAGATGAAGAAAAAGCTGATTCGGAGCAAAGCTGATATTAAAATTGCCGAAATGGAACTTATGGATATCATGGAGGTGAAGGATTTCGACCTCGAAAAAGCCACCGCAGCGGTAAAAAAAATTGCTGATATGAAAGCGGCCCACCATATTGAAATGCTAAAATCTATGAAAGAAGTCCGGTCGGTCTTGACAGAAGAGCAGTTTCAGAAAATGAAGAAACTACACCCGATGAAAAAGGGGACTAAGGCAAAGCAAAAGAAAATGATGAAGAAATAGGTTATCGTAAAGAGAGGTAATCAAGATCGATGAAGACCGTTTGCCATGGCAAGCGGTCTTTTTTTATGGGGATTAACTTAGCCAACTGTTCTGGCTTTGACAGCAGGTGCGAACTCTTTGTCTGTAAGTAAAATATGGTTCAGCAGCCACTCTTCCAGAAAGAAAACAACTTCGACATTATAGATCTCCTCAGACGCCAGGAATTTATCCAAAAAACCATTTAAATGAGCCTTGAATTTTTCATGTTCTGTCATATGAGGTACCAGTTTATGGTAACCAACACTCCGCATTAATTCTTCTTCTGCTGAGAAATGATAATCTGCATAAGAAAGTAGTTCGTGAAACAGATACCTGACCTGATTCTTGTCCTGCAATTCAATAATGGCTTTATATGCCATATTGAGTAACTCGATTAGGTGTCGGTGATGTTTGTCGATCTGATGTATCCCAATGTTGAATTTATCTTCCCACTCCACAATGCTCATTATCACCTCTTTCAGGACCGACTGCATAATAGCTTTCTTGGCTGTTTTTAATTGTACCCTGAAGGTGTCACCCTGACAATGTAAGCGGGCAAAATGACAATGGGCTCATCTCGGCCAACGAACTGGATGAACTGGAGACCGAGCAGAAGAAGGCGGAACATCAGTTTGAAGAGGCCCAGGAGCGGCTGAAGACAAAAACCATCCTCAGCACCATTGACGGAGTTGTTGCCGAGCGGATGCTTGCCCCCGGAGATTATGTGGGTGAAGCGCCGATACTCAAGCTTGCCCGTCTTGACCCGCTCAAGGTGGAAGTCATTGTTCCGGTGCGACGATTTGGCGCCATCAAGACGGGGATGAAGGCTGAAGTACGTCCGGAACAGCCTGTTGGCGGCGTTTATATCGGCAAGGTGACTATCGTGGACAAGGTCATCGATGCGGCGCAATACCTTTATCGTGCGGGTGGACATTGCCAACCCGTCACTCAAGATACCGTCCGGCCTGCGATGCCGGGTAAGGTTTCTGAAATAATCAGAAGCAGAGCAGTAGGTCACCGTGGTGATTATGGAGCAGGCGCAGTGCCTTCGTTTCCTGCTCTCCTTTCGCAGTTCCCTATTTTACCTTGGTCAGCACCACTCCATTCGGAGCAACCAGCCGGTCGTCCTTGATTTCAAAGTTAACCGGACCGGGAGGCGTTATGACTGATACCTTGTTTTCCTTCTTAAGAACGACCCACTTCATGGCCTCACTCTGCTGCCTGCCTTCTTTATCAGGCCAGTAGGCCCGTCCGGTATGATTGCTGGCAAATACCAATACGCCCTTCGGGTTGCCGATTTCCTGCCAACGACCCACCAGTTGCTTATTCGGATCCTTGGTACAGCCCCCCAGTAAAAACAAAAAGGCTATCAGTAAAAAACATGCTTTCTTCAACATTTATCCCCTTCCCTGCTGATGACTGGCACTCGGCTATATAAATAGCAAATCCGCGTGAAAAATCAAAATACAATAACAGAAATGGCACGACTTCCCTCAATCACGGCTGCCAACAGTATTTATGCTTAATGCCAAGGCAATATTCTGGAGTTATGCTGAAAATGGCGGCGCAAAGTGGTCCCTGAAGGGAGCTGAATATCCGAACTGTCTCAAATCATAAGGCTATTTGACTGAAAGATAATGGCACGTGTTATGTACTGAAGGAAATATCGCGGCTCTTAGAGTGAATATCTGCTGCCGCCGTGTTTAAAGTTTGCATTCATGGGTTCTTGGCGTTATGTAGATGTTTATATTCAGGCTTTTTCTGGTATTACTTTCCTGGTGAGGCTTTGGCCCCGATCATGTTTTGTGGCGCCAAAGAGGTCTGCTGACGTAAAAGGGTTTGTGACAAGATAACCAATGATGACGCTATCCGCCACAGATTACGATGCCATAAGGCTATCGGTCCAGGTTGCCATTGCCGCAACGCTATTTTCGTTGCCGTTCGGCCTTGCTGTGGCCTATTTGATCACCTTTGTCCGGTTCCGCGGCAAGGTGCTGCTGGAGGTGCTGGTCAATCTGCCGCTGACCCTGCCGCCGGTAGTTGTCGGCTATTTCCTGCTGCTGTTGCTCGGGAAAAATGGCTGGCTGGGCTCTCTGCTCAACGATGCCGGCATCAGGCTGATCTTTACCCTCAAGGCTGCGGTAATCGCCTCCGCTGTGGTCGGTTTTCCCCTGCTGGTGCGCTCGCTGCGCATCGGTATGGAGGCCATCGATCCGCAGCTGATCAAGGCTTCCCGATCTCTCGGAGCGCCGTGGCATGACACCCTGCTAACGGTCATTCTCCCCTTGTCGCTGCCGGGGCTGGCAGCCGGCTCGTCGTTGATGTTCGCCCGCAGCCTCGGTGAGTTCGGCGCCACCATCATCGTGGCCGGCAATATTCCGGGTGTTACCCAGACCATCCCCCTGGCAATCTACGAGTATGCCAGTTCACCTAACAGTGAGCATATGGCGTTAACTCTCTGTCTGGTTTCGGTGGTGATATCGATGGCAGTGCTCTTTCTGCATGAAATACTGGTTAAGAAAATGACAAAGAAGAACTGACATGCGCATTTCCATGAAAGCAGAGAAGAGTTTCGGCGCCTTCACCTTGTCAACTGACTTCGTGGTCAGCGGTGACCGGCTCGGAATTTTCGGCGTATCGGGCAGCGGCAAATCGACCTTGGTGAGCATGCTGGCCGGTCTTCTGGAGCCTGACAGTGGCGAGATCCTTTTGGATGGAGACTGCCTGTTCAGCAGTGCCAAGAGAGTCAACCTTCGTCCGGAGCAACGCCGGATCGCCATGGTTTTTCAGCAGCACTGCCTGTTTCCTCACCTGAGTGTCAAAAACAACCTGCTTTACGGCTTTAAGCGCTGCCCGGCAAAACATCGCACCATCGACTTCGACAATCTGGTTGAAGTGCTGAAGCTTAAAGATCTGCTCAGCCGTGGGGTCACAAACCTGTCAGGCGGCGAAAAACAGCGGGTCGCCCTGGGGCGGGCCATACTGGCCAATCCCCGGCTGCTGCTGATGGACGAACCGCTTTCGGCATTGGACGACTCCCTGCGGTTTCAGATCATCCCCTACCTGAAAAGCGTCAGTGAACTTTTTGGCATTCCGTACCTGTTTATTTCCCATTCCCTGGTCGAAATGCGCTTGATGGCCGATTCGGTACTGGTGTTCGAGAACGGAAGGATGGTCGAGCAGGCCAGCAGTGAGCAGTTGGCCCGCGATCGCATGGGAAAGAGTCCGGTAGGCTACATCAACCTTCTGGAGTTGAGCGCCATGTCCGAGCGGGACGGCATGTGCGCCTACCGCTGGCAGGGGGGGGAGCTGCTGCTTTCAGGCAGTAATCGTGACACGGTCAATGGCCTGTTTGAGCTCTCTTCCAAGGACATCATCCTTTTCAAGAAACATCCGGAAGCCATCAGTGCCCGTAATCTGCTGCAATGCACTGTGGTCGGCCTGTTTGAAAGCGGTTCGAAAATGGGGGTTGAGCTGCAGTGCGGCGAGGGGAAGCTGGTTGCCGAGATCGTGCCGGAGGCTGCCCGGGAACTGCAAATTGCCGCGGGTGGGGTGATTCATGCTGCCTGCAAGGCATCGGCATTTCGGAGGCTGGCCGGTAATGGCAAGGTTTGACCGTTAGTCGGGAGGCTGCCTACAGCCAGCCGAGGCGTTTACAGGCACCGTAGACCAGGTAGATGCCGACGCCGGAGACAAATACTCCAAAAAGGAGCCGCAGTTGCGGCCCTTTCATCTGGTTCGCCAGATAGGCGCCCCCCCAGGCCCCGACGAACATGGTAGCTGCGACGATAAAGGCTGCCTTGAGATCTACGTTGCCGTTCCGATAGTATTCAAGGGTTGCGGCCAGACCGATCGGCGGGAGCAGAACGGCAAGGCTGGTTCCCGTTGCCTTGTGGTGTGAGAACCCGGCCCAGTAGATCAGGGCCGGGACAATGACGATGCCGCCGCCGATGCCGAACAGCCCCGAAGCCACCCCGCCACCCAAGCCGATGATCGCAAATGTAACCCATTGAAACATGAAAAAACCTCAGTTCTCTGTTTTATCTGTAACTTGATGCCGGGGAACAGCAAATCCATTCACCGTTGGAGCATTTACCTTTAATGATAACAGCGATGCACTTTGATCGCAATGAGTTGCATAACGGCATGATTGCAGATTCTTTTATGCAATAATTGTTGCTTATTGCTTAAAACATTGCAGGTTCACAATTGCTAGAGCCCCAAGATAAAATTTCTTTTTGATCCGATTAACCAGGCAGTTAAATTGGTGCAAGCAAAATAATTGGACCTTTTTTCTATTTTCACCTGCTGCTGTCACGGATTTTTCAGGGGCCTGCCACGCGGCATGTATGCTGCATAACTGTTAACACTAATTCAGAATTACAAGCCCTCATTCCCAACCGGGGTATTTAAAAGGTGGAGAGTGGTATAAATGGCTGATGCAAAGATAATCATATACTTTGGGGCGCCAGGGCATGTTTAGATCTTCTCGGGCCAACATTGCCTTGGTCCTCATGGGGATCTATCTCATGATCACCATAAGCCCCCTTGCGCCTCTTGCCCTGCAGTCAGCGGTAATCTCCCATGCCGTTACCGGTGAATGCACCGGCGATTGCGCGATTTGTGGTTGTGCCCCTGAGCGGAGCGCCACTCACAGCTGTTGTTGCTGGCAGAAAAAGTTGCAGAACGGGCAAAGCGAAGACCAGGAAGAGGTAGAATCTTGCTGCCAAAAAAAGCAGAAACCTGCTTCAGTTCCTGGCGCCAGCTACAAAAGTTCTCCATGCGGCAGTGGCAAGCTGATCGCTTTATGGGGTGGTGAATCGTTTGAGTACTATCTGGATTCGAACGACGCAGAACCTCTGATTTTCAACAAAGCAACCCTTGTCCCATCTCCTTATCGCACTCTCACCGGAAGATCGGTAGCCCCACCAGACCCGCCTCCAAAACTCTGCATTCTCTCCTGATAACTGCTTGAAAAGGCCAGTTCACTGTCACCAGGGTCACTCACAATCGGCGATCTGCGTCACTGCTGGAATGACTTCTGCCAACAGAGAAGGATCTGTACGCTGTCAGCGTATCCGAGGCAGCGCGCTATAGCCAGGTTCTTCTCTCGGCGGTTATGTCTGGACAGCCTCTGGTGCCTTATGGAACCGGCCCCTGTGCTACGGAAGCAAATGCCGAAGTGCATCCAGCACCGGGCATGTTGCCGTAGTGTATCCCCATACATTCATCCAGGGAGGGATCCGTGTTTTATAAACCGTATTGCATAGGTGTTCTTTGTTTGCTCTGTGCCGCTGGGGCATATGCAGAGGAGGCGGCACAGGGCCGCCAACAGCTCGACGACGTGGTTGTGACTGCCACCCGGACCGAGCGGAAAACCGAGGAAGTGGCGGCAGGAGTGAGCGTGGTCGGCAAGGAAGAAATTCAGAACAGCCGCATGTTCGGCATCAAGGAGGCGCTCACCGGCTTGTCCGGCGTCCAGTCCGAGACGAAAAACGGCGGTTACGACTCGCGGCTCATTATTCGCGGCGCCGGTCTCAAGGCCCGCTACGGCGTACGCGAGATCATGGTGTTGCTTGATGGTGTGCCCATTACCGACCCGGACGGGCTTTCGCGTTTCGACTTCATAGACACCCAGCTCGTGGAGCGGATCGATGTGGTGAAAGGGCCAAATTCCACCATGTACGGCGCCAATGCCGCCGGTGGCGTGGTGAATATCATCAGCCGCAATCCTTTTGAGGAGATCAAGAGCCTGAAGATCGGCTATGGCAGCGAAAATACCCAGATGTACAACCTCATTTACGGCACCAGCTTCGGCTCGACCTATGTCACCGTGGCAGGGAGCCGCAAGTCAACCGACAGTTGGCGGGCCTGGAACAAATTCGACACTAGCCAGACCAGTCTAAAGATCGGTCATCTGCTGGACGAGAAGACGTCCATTGACTTTAATTTCAGTTATACCGATGCCAATATCCAGCTGCCCGGGACGTTGACCAAGTCTCAGTTCGACAGCGACATCAGCCAGCTTACCTCTGAACCGTGGCGTCACTCGGGGCGCTACAGCGAGATATACTTCACCAACCTGAAGCTGGAAAAGGAGATCGGCGACTTCAAGCTCAAACCGCTCGTCTATTTCCAGCACTGGCAGCATTATCATCCGGTTACCGGGGCGATCAATGACGGTAGTGCCGACATCTACGGCAGCGATATTCAGGTGGACTGGAAGCATCATCTGCTCGGCTTGCCGGGAGTGCTTACCTCTGGGGTGTCGGCTCAGGTGGATACCCCCAATGGGAAAAAGTATACCTTTAGAGATGTCAGGACCCTGCCGACTGGCAGAATCACCGCTACTCTCTCTGACGCCTCGGGGTCTCTGATGCAGAGCGATGATGACACCGTTGCCAAGTGGGGGGTCTATGCCCAGGAATCGTTACAGCCGTCGCAATCCTGGATTGTCGATATCGGTGTCCGCTTTGACCAGGTACGGTTCGACCTTTCTTCTGATCTCTTCCAGGAGTTCGATTATGCCAGCGGGAGGTATGTGGCAAACCGGCAACAGATCGGTGTGGACAAGGCATTCAATTATGTGAGCCCGCGGATCGGAGCTGTCTACAAGGTAAATGACAGTTTGAACCTTTACGGAACAATAGCCACCGGGTTCCAGACCCCTCAGTCGAGTGAGCTTTCAGATAATCCCAATCTAGACCCGGCCACGACCATTAACTATGAGGTCGGAGCAAAGAGCCGTTTCTCCGGTGGCCACAGTATCGACCTTTCCCTGTTCTACATGGATGTATCCGATGAGATCGTGCAGACATACCTTGTCGGCGGAGCGACCACGTACAGCAATGCCGGCTCAACCATCAAAAAAGGGATCGAGCTGTCCGGCAAGTATCAGGCATTGACCAGTCTCTATCTGGGAGGGACTTATACTTACAGCGATTTCAGTTATGACAGCTTTCAGGAGCCGGTCCAGGGACAGCTCCTCAATAGGAGCGGCAACCGGCTGCCATATATCCCGGAGCATCAGTACAATCTCTATGCCTTTTACAAGCACCCTTCCGGGTTCAAAGCCAAGCTCGATACCTACAGCTGGGGCAGCTACTTTGTGGATAATGCCAACTCAGAAAAATACGACGGCTACGAGTTTCTGACGAACCTGCTGGTCGGTTACGAGGACAAGCACTGGGACATTACCTTTGACGTCAACAACCTTTTCGACAAGCACTATGCCATGGAAGTAACCAAGGACACTGCCACCCGTTACCGTCCCGGTGCTCCTATTACCTATTTTGGCAAGATTTCCTACAAATTCTGAGGTGAGGCATGCAACCGAAATCCATCATCATATTCATCATTGCCGTTGCCGTCAGCACCCTGGCAGCCAGCTACCGCTTTCATGACTCGGCACATGCCATGGGAACTCTCAAGAAGGGGGGAGGCGTGACGCGTCATCCGCCAGAACTGGACGGACAGAAACAGTCTGGTTCGCTTATTGTTACGGCCAAAGTGATACCGCCATTCCGGGGAGATGCCCGGGTCGTTCTTGAAGGGGCTCCGGGCTACAGCTATGCCCTTCATAATTCTGAGCCGGCAATCAGATTGCCGTTCCATCATCGTCCAATGTTTCGTGACAATGTCTACCATGACCTCCGCCCCAACGACCGGGTGGCGCTCTGGGTGGTGATGAAAAAAAGAGCGCAACTGCCGGTTGTAATCAATCAGGCGCAAAAACAGGATGCGGAAGCTGTGTGCTGCCCATTGGACCCTGATACTTCGAATGTTGCCCCTGGTAAGCAGCCGGGGCAACGCCCCGAAAAGAAAGGTCCGATGCTCGCTTTCTATGATAACCGGAGCAACGAACGACTGCTGGCGGTACCGATCCGCTTTACCGGCACAGGAGGGGGGCGTCATGGCGAATAGTGATTCTGCCCGGTCCTTTATGGCCCGGCACCGTACCGGCATTTTGCTCTGCTCACTAATGCTTTTCCTGCCACCGCTGGCCCTGATTGTTCAGGTGACTTCGGCTGATGTCGATCTCTGTGGTTCATGGTGCCCGCGCATGTTTTTCGCCATCAGGAAAGGTGCAGGAATAGGAGAGATTATCGGTGGCGTTGCCCGAAGCTACATGGGGGTGGCCCTGGTTGTCGGGATGCTGGTGACAACGATCTTTTTCGGCCGCTACTGGTGCAGTCACCTTTGCCCGGTTGGCGGGGCTACCGAGCTTGGCAGCAGACTCATCCCCCGATTTCTGAAGCTGGATTTCTCTGCTATCCCGGCGGCGCCGGTCCGCTACGGCTATTTTGCCGTCTATCTCGCCGCGCCACTGATCGGTATCGGCAGCCTGTGCTGCAATTACTGTAACTTCGCCACCATCCCCCGACTTTTCGGCGCCCCATTTATCCAGGCCGACATGGCCTATTTCCTGCGCACTGCCGGAATCATCAACCTGGCCCTGATCATCCTGCTCGGGTTCTTGGCTCACGGTGGCCGCGCCTATTGTAATTTTCTTTGCCCGATCGGCGCGTTGGATGCACTTGCCAGCCGCTTCGGCAAACGTTTCGGCAAACGGGTACAGGTTGATACACACCGCTGTAACGGCTGCGGAGAGTGTCATGCCGTCTGTCCCACCTGGGCCATTGCGGTTAAGGGGACAGCGGCCATCGATCAGCTCTCCTGCATGCCGTGTCGGCAATGCGAAAAGGTCTGTCCGGAAGGAGCCATCTGTTATGCGAAGTCTGTCTGAAAAAGTGACTTTTGGTATGGTCGAGGTCGTTGGAGGGGTCACCGGCATTGCGGCCTCTTCAGGGGCATGCGGCGCCTCGGGTTGTTTGACCTGCTTCGGTTGTGCCGGCATGGGGCTGGTGCTGGTTGCTGCAACATTTGTGAAACGAGCGAAAGAGGCACGACATGGACGGAATGTACACCATGAAAGAAATACGGCGATCAATCACTCCCTACCCAGGTAAGTGGTTCGGAATTTCCCTGGGGCTGCATCTGGTCGCATATGCTCTGATGGCAGCGTTCTCATCACAACTAGCGCCGCCTAGGGCGCCGGTCATTATCGACCTGACCTTTGACCCAGGGGTGGTTGCCAAGGAGGTTGCTTCACCCTTGCGCCAGTCTCGGAGTCCTGGATCGGCAGCAGCTACTCCGCGACCTCGCCCGGTTACGCCTGTTGAGACGAGGCAGGTTGCCGCGGATGTGCCGCCCCCAGCCCCGATGCCGGCTCCGGCCAGTGTTGCCCCGGTTTCCGGAGTGCGGGACAGCCTGCCGCTCAAAGCCCAGGGCGATGCGAATACAAATGCTCAGGCTGCCCGCCCGGGCAATGCTGCAGCCGGCGTTACGCACAAGGAGCCAGTGGCACAGGTTGCCGCAACCGGTCATGGGGATGCTGCCCCGGAAAAGGCCAAGCAGCGATACCTCAGAGAACATTTCAGCTATATTCGCGACCTTGTCATGAAAGGCCTGGTCTATCCACACCAGGCGCGGAAGATGGGGTGGAGCGGCAAGGTGACCGTATCTTTTCTGGTGTGCGAGGACGGCAGTGCCCGCGAGGTAAAAGTGGTGGAAAGCTCAGGGCACCAGATGCTGGACCGATGCGCGATAGAGACCATCCGTAAGGTGGCGCCGTTTCCCAAACCTCCGTTGCCGGCGGAAATTGTCATTCCGGTCCTCTTCAAGTTGATGTGACCCGGCCTCCAGCCTGGAAGCTGTTCAATGCAGGCCCCTGCAAGCTTTTTGCAGGGGCCGGTGCTGTTGATTCCATTGTGTCAGATCACGGTAATGTGCTACTTTGCCAACCAAGTGCTGATGAGCGCTGCCACTGTCCCCCAATGAAATGACGACGCTTATGACTCTGAAGGAACCTATCTCCGGCCGCCGGGTTGTGTTGGCAATGCTCTTGGCCGTGAACCTGCTGAACTACATTGATCGGCAGGTTCTTTACGCCGTCTTCCCCCTGGTGAAAGGTGATCTGCGGCTTTCCGATACCTCTCTCGGCTTGCTGGGGAGCGCCTTCATGCTGTCATACATGGTTGCCGCCCCTTTGTTCGGCTGGATCGGTGACCGGAAGAACCGGGTGCATCTGGCGGCCGGAGGGCTTGTTGTCTGGAGCCTGGCAACCGCCGGCGGAGGCCTTGCCCGGAGCTATGCGGCACTGCTGGCGGCGAGGAGCGTGGTGGGAATCGGTGAGGCAAGCTTTGGTACGGTATCGCCCGGGCTTATTTCCGACTATTTCCCCCAGGAGCGCCGAGGCCGCGCATTGGCATACTTCTACCTGGCGATCCCGGTGGGTAGCGCACTGGGGTACCTGGTCGGCGGTATTGTCGGGCAGCGCTACGGCTGGCAGAGCGCCTTTCTTCTGGCAGGTATCCCCGGGTTGCTTCTGACCATACCTCTCTGGCGGCTCAAAGATCCGGCCCGCATCAGAAATAGCGCCAGTATTGCCGCACCACGAGGCTCATACCGGCTGTTCCTGCAAAACCGCTCGTTCATTACTGCAACGCTGGCCATGGCCGCCATGACCTTTGCTCTGGGCGGACTTGCCCAATGGACCCCCTCATTCCTCAACCGGATGCATGGCTTGGATGTGGCAAAAGGGAATACTATTTTCGGTGCCATGACCGTGGTGTCCGGTATTCTCGGCACCCTCAGCGGCGGCTGGCTGGGGGACAGGATGCAGGCACGTTCGCCATCAGGCTATCTGATGGTCTCCGGCTGGGGGTTTGTCCTCGGAGCGCCGGTGCTGGCGCTGGCCATCTCCTCCGGCGATCTGACTACCTGTCTGGCGGCGATCTTTGTTGCCGAAACCCTGCTGTTTCTCAATACCGGCCCGCTGAATACCGTTATCGTCAACGTTTCGCCGGCCAGTTCCCGCGCCATGGCTTTTGCCATCAATATTTTTGCCATTCACGCCTTAGGTGACGCGGTTTCGCCAGCCATCATCGGCATGTTTTCCGATGCTTTCGGTCTGCGGAGCGCCATGCTGATCACCCCGGTCGCCATTGCCGTTGCCGCCTTTTTCTGCTTCCTATGCTGCCGCTGGATTGCCGGAGACGCGGAGCGCAGCGGGGACCAATCACTGCCCTGCAGTTAAAAGAATAAGTCGCCCATCCCTCTTTTGATATTGCCAACTGCTCTCGATTTGCACTAAGGCCGCAGCCGGATATACTCTCAGAAAAAGTTTTTTTGGGAGGGGATTATGAACCATGCCGAGTTTAGGGAACGCATCGAAGCATGCCGGCAGCCCGGACATTGTTTCATTAAATGGTGGGGGGAAGACGAGGCGCTTGTCGATTATGAAATCCTTGATAGCTTTCTGCGCAAAATCGAGACGATCGATGGCGCAGCAGGGTTCGAGCTATTCGACATGGAAGGAATTTGGCAGGTACTGACAGAACTGGACCCTGACCCGCTCACCCGGGAACCGGCAGCAGCAGGGGAAATTATCCGCTGGGTGTGGAAAGATCAAAGCGGCAAAGAGCATGTGACTACCTTCCCGTTTACGCCTGAAGGGGTCATGGAGCTGATGGAGAGCGAGTTTTTCGACTGATCCCGCTGCTTCATCTTCGTCTGCGTTGGCTATAAATCTCTTGCTACCCGGAAGCCGAGATAGACATATCTGTCGGTTGGCTTGCCACGGCCGCGGGCCGATGACCTGACATAGCGCGGCTTGCTGCCGAATGATCCGCCGCGTTCGACGCGCCGCTGATCTTCTCCGGTTTCCCAGGCAGTGCCATCGGCAGGCGCACCTTCGTAACTCTCATGCCACCGGTCCTGGCACCACTCCCAGACATTGCCGGCGGTATCAAACAGGCCGAACGGGTTTGCCTGAAACGATCCGACCGGCGCGGTTTTCTTGCCGTCAAACTTGCTGCCCGCCCCTTTGCAGTTGGCCCGGTTCTCTCCGATATTAAATCCCCACCAGTAGCGGTCTTCGCTGCCGGCTTTGGCCGCGTACTCCCATTCCGCTTCGCTGGGGAGCCGGTAATGTTTCCCGGTCTGCTCAGAGAGCCATTTTGTGTAAGCCACGGCATCGTTCCAGGAGACGTTGATCACCGGCCGTCGCTCTCTCCCCCAGTTGGAGAATGGGAACCAGCGCCGGCCGTCCTTTGGTTTCTCGCGGCCGGTTGCCGTGCAGAAGGTGTCATACTCGGCAAAGGTTACTTCGTATCGACCCATGGCAAAGGGCTTGGCAATGGTGACGCGATGTACCGGCTTTTCGTCGCTGTCGCCGCCACCCTGAACTGCACCCATCCGGAAGCTGCCCGCAGGGATGACTACCATTTCCGGGCCATCGCTGCCGTTGCTCAGCCGGTCCCGCACAAGCGCGCCCGGCTTTTCTGCGGCCCCGGCGGCAAGGGGAATAGCAACTACCAGATAAATTGCCAGCAAAATTCGGCGTAACCAGTACATGAGCCAACAACCTCGATCTTTGATTAGAATGGCAAACCGTCATTATACGAAAGGGGGAGGCGGTTATCGCGCCTCCCCCTTGATCAATCTCTCCGCCATGCCGTCGGCTTAGGGGCCTCTCAGCGAGTTCCCTTAAAAGTGGGCTCCTTTGTGCCGCTTTAGGCAATTCCCGCAAGGGGCAGCACACCGCGACCGCAAAAGGCTCCCGTGAAATAAGCATTCCGCCTGGGCTTTGTAAGCCTAACGAGCATGACAGAGAGAACGTTAATCTTGTGTCATTCTACTCGGCTCAACAGAAAAAAATCAAGGAGCTTTTTCGTCCCAGCCAAGAAAGACGGTCAGCCGGTCGATTTCCCCCATAAGCCGGTCAAAGCCGGCAAAGGTCAAAGATTGCGGGCCGTCAGAAAGTGCCTTCTCCGGTTCGGGGTGCACCTCAACCAGAACGCCGTGAGCCCCACCTACCAGGGCGGCCTTGGACATCGGTGGCACCAGGCTGCGCTTGCCGGTGGCGTGCGAAGGGTCAACCATGATCGGGAGATGGGAGAGTTCCTTTATCAGCGGCACAATGGCCAGATCAAGCGTATTGCGGGTAGCGGTTTCAAAGGTCCTGATTCCCCGCTCACAAAGGATGACGTTGTGATTGCCCTCGGCAAGGATGTATTCGGCTGCAGCAAGGAACTCTTCAACGGTGGCACTCATTCCCCTCTTGAGCAGAACCGGCTTGCGAATCTTGCCGAGTTCCCGCAGGAGGTCGAAGTTCTGCATGTTACGGGCGCCTACTTGAAGCAGATCGGCATGTTCAGCCACCAGCCCCACGGTGTCGGGGCTCATCACCTCGGTGACGATAGGGAGGCCCACTGCTTTGCCGGCTTTTTCCAGGAGCAGCAGCCCCTCTTCCCGCATCCCCTGGAAGGTATGGGGACCGGTCCGCGGTTTGAAGGCGCCGCCGCGCAGCAGCATGGCCCCGGCCTTTTTCACGGCGCGGGCAGTTTTCATGATCTGCTCCTCGCTCTCAACGGCACAAGGGCCGGCAGCGACTACTGGCGGCCGCCCCTCGCCGATCTCGACCGTGCCGACCTTGACAATGGTGTTGCGGGGGTGGAAGTCACGCGATACCAGTTTGTAAGGCTTGGAGACGTGGATTACCTCCTGCACGCCGGGAAGGTCGCGGATGGTAGAGTCATCGACGTATCCCTTGTTGCCAAGCACGCCGATGGCGGTGCGCTCGCTTCCGGGAATGGGAGCCGCGGTCAATCCCAAAGCCTTAACCGCCTCTTTCACCGCATTGATCTGCTTGTCCCCTGCCTTGTGGTGCATTACGATAAGCACGATTGTCACCTCCGGAGTATCGCATTATTGAAAAAAACGAAAAATTGCGGCCAGCGAAAAACTTCAAATGCAAAGTTTGTGAAAACCTGAGTAATTCATGAATAACCGGACTTTTTACGAAGCCTGCAAACAATAACAGGGGTAAAGGTGCCGGTCAACCCTTTACGCTTTTAATTTGCTCTGTACATGATACAATTACTCGATATTTTTCGGCAGGATGAATCGCATGGACTCTAATGAATTAAAACGGCTTCTCGAAGGGGTGGCAACGGGAGAAATCTCGGTGGAGCGATCCCTGGAGAGGCTCAAACATCTCCCTTTTGAAGACCTGGGTTTCGCCAATGTCGATCACCACCGGGAACTGCGGCAGGGTTATCCGGAAGTGATCTTCGGTCAGGGCAAGAGCATCGGTCAGATCGAGCGGATCATGGTCGCCCTGCTTGATCGGGGTAACAATGTGCTGGTCACCAGGCTTGCGGAAGAGCAGGCGCTGGCCTTGTGCGCCCGCTTCCCCAATGCCTGTCACCACCAGGATGCTCGGTGCATTACCGTTGAGCAGCGACCGATCGAGATTGTTGGCCGGGGCACGGTGCTGGTTATCTCCGCCGGTACTTCCGATATCCCGGTTGCGGCTGAAGCGGTGGTGACGGCAAGGATCATGGGCAACCAGGTCGAGCAGCTCTTTGATGTGGGGGTGGCAGGTATCCACCGTCTCCTGGCTCGCCGGGAGCTGCTGCAGACCGCTACGGTGCTGGTTGTGGTGGCAGGGATGGAGGGCGCGTTGCCGTCCGTGGTTGGGGGGCTGGTGGATCGCCCGGTCATTGCGGTACCGACTTCTGTCGGCTATGGCGCCTCTTTCGGCGGTATTGCCGCTCTCCTGGGGATGCTGAATTCCTGCGCCTCAGGGGTCACGGTCGTCAATATCGACAACGGGTTCGGCGCCGGTTATGCCGCATCCCTGATAAACAGGGCGTCATGAAAACCCTCTACCTTGATTGTGCAGCCGGGATCTCCGGAGACATGACCATCGGCGCGTTGTTGGATCTGGGATTGCCGCTGGAGGTCCTGCAGGACGGGCTTGATCGTCTCGGTCTCCCTCCCGGTTCCTTCCGGATCTCGCTAGAAAAAACCTCAAGGCTCGGTATTACCGCGACCCACTTCGTGGTAGATGCTCCGGACCAGCACCACCACCGCCACTATAGTGATATAAAAGGACTGATAGCTGCCAGCGGGTTGACCGATGCGGTAAAGGCGCTGTCCCAGAAGATCTTCCTGCGGCTGGCCCAGGCCGAGGCCGCTGTCCACGGTGTGCCGCTCGACAAGGTTCACTTTCACGAAGTCGGCGCCATTGATTCGATCGTCGATATTGTCGGTACTGTCATTGGCCTCGATTATCTGGGAGTGGCAACGGTCATCAGCTCTCCCCTGCCGTTTGGCTCAGGCTGGGTCGATACCGCCCATGGCCGGCTACCGGTACCGGCTCCGGCAACGGCAGAGCTGTTCAAGGGGCTGCAGGTTACGCCGGACAGCGTACCGGGTGAGTGGGTGACCCCGACCGGCGCGGCAATCGTTGCGGCATTGGCAACGGCTTGCGGCCCGGCGCCGGCAATGACCATGGCGGCCATCGGTTGCGGGGCCGGGACCAAAAAATGCGAGCAGCGGCCTAATCTGCTGAGGGCCTTCCTGGGAGAAACTGCCGGGGATCAGGAGCAGATTCTGGTGATGGAGACCCATCTTGACGATATGAATCCGGAAATCCTCGGATTTCTCATGGATCGTCTCTTCGAGGCCGGGGCGCTCGATGTGGCGCTCGCCCCGCTCCAGATGAAAAAAAACCGGCCAGGGACAAGGTTGACGGTAATCGCTGACCGGACAAGGCTTGACGAGCTTGCCCGGCTGGTGCTCACTGAATCCACTGCCATAGGGGTACGTTATTACCCGGTGGAACGGATAACTCTTGAGCGGAGCCTGGAATCATGCAGTACCTCGCTCGGACCGGTCCGGGTCAAACGGGTGCGGCTGCCTGACGGCAGATCGCGGGTATATCCTGAGTTTGAAGAGTGTCGCCGGCTTGCGATCGAGCGGGGAATGGCGCTGCTCGATGTCTACCGGCTCGTTGAAAACGAAGCAGCGGAACGTCCATGACTTTTCCGGCTTCGGATAAATTGGCCGTTGCCTCTGCCAACATCGGCGAGCTTATCCGCGAGCTGGCTGTTTTGCTGAAAGACAGGGGATTGACCATTTCGACAGCAGAATCGTGTACCGGCGGGCTTCTGGCAGAGTTGCTGACCGATATCTCCGGCAGCTCGGAATATTTTCTCGCCGGTGTCGTGGCATACTCCAATGCTGCCAAGTCTGCTTTTCTCGGGGTCCCCCCCGCTCTTATCGAAAGCTGCGGCGCTGTCAGCGCTGAAGTTGCAGCGGCAATGGCCCAAGGGATTCTGCGCTGTACCGGCAGCGATCTCGCCATAGCGGTAACCGGAATAGCCGGACCGAATGGCGGGACGCCGGAAAAACCGGTTGGCACCGTTTATCTTGGGTTTGCAGACTGCAGCGGTTGCCGCACCCGGCTGCTCAACCTTTTCGGTGACCGACATCAGATTCGCCTGCTCTCAGCCGCCAATGCAGTTGACTGGATCCTGGGCCACCTCTCTGCCGTTTCTCATGACAGGAAAAGGTAAGCGTATGAGCCCCAAGAGAATGGATCAGCTCTCTCAACTCCTTTGCACAGGGATCGGCCTCCTTTTTGGCCTGGTGCTGTCAATCGAGCTTGGCGCATGGGAACGTGCCGAAGTTATTTTCTGGCCAGCGGTTATTTTGATCACCAGTTTCCTGCTGGTTCAGCAGTTGATGCTCAAGAACGGGCGCGCCGAACTTGAAAGAAAAGAGGCCGACGCCCTGGAGCGGCTGGTTGATATGAAACGGGAAGTAGACAAGACTGCCCGTCGCTACAAGTGTCTTCTTGAAGGGGCCGGCAATGCCGTGTTCGTCTTTGATGCCAGAACCAACCAGCTCCAGGAGGTTAACCGGAAAGGCACCGAGCTGTTCGGCTACAGCAAGGAAGAGATGCTTGCCCTGACCGGCAAGGATCTCACCCCTACCTCTGAACGGCGGCGCTTCAGCGACTTGGTCCGCAGGGTCAAGCGCCGGGGGCGAGGCAGGGTCGAGTCCCTGACATTCCGGGGGAAGAATGATGAGGAGTTTCTTGGCGAGGTTGAAGCACGGCTGATCGACCTGGATGATGAAGAAGTGGTCCATGTAACGGTGCGCGATATCACTTTCAAGAGCCGGGCGGAAAAAGAGATCAAGCAACGCAACCGGGAGCTGTCGATCCTGAACAGCATCATCGCCAAAGCCAACCTGAGTCTGCAGATGGATAAGGTGCTCGATGTCATCCTGACCGAAACCATGGAGGCATTCGGGGCAGAGGCCGGCATGATTCATCTGCTGGATGGGGTTACCAACAAGATGCCGCTGGCAATCCAGCGGAATCTGGCCGATGAGATGGTTCAGCTCATTGAGCAATGCGTCTGCCCTACCCAGGAACGGCATTGCTGCCACTCGCTGCCAGCGGCTCATCAGCGGCCGTGCCAGGTGGTTCTGGCCGCCGGCGACCACGGCTGGCAATCTCTGGCAGGGGTTCCGCTTTTTGCCAACCAGAAAGCGGTGGGGATTCTGCATATTTTCTCGGAAACGGTCCGTTCCTGCAGCCAGGAAGACATCCGCTTTCTCAATACTGTCGGCAACCAGATCGGCATGGTCATCGAGCATGCCCGGGTCTTTGCCGAGCTCTCCTGGAAGACCGAGGAGCTGCTGCGCTCGTATACCCTGCTGGAAAAGAACAGCCATCAGCTGGCGCTCTCTCAGAAACGGCTGAAAATGAACCTTGCCCTGGTGGAGCGGGCCAATAAGGACCTGGAACGGCTCGACCGGATGAAGACCCATTTCCTGGGGATTGTTTCCCATGAATTCAAGACCCCGCTGACCAGTATCATCGGTGGCACCCAGTTCCTGATGGCAAGCAACGGTGTCTGGTCTCCCGAAGAGGAACGCCTGATAGCGATCATCCACGAAGGTGGCACCAGGCTCAATGACATTGTGACCAACCTCCTCAAGGTTGCCCGGCTTGAGTCCAAGAGCTTCTCCCTGAGCAAGGCGCCGATAAACCTTGAGGATATGCTCAAGGAGCTGAATGAACATTTTGTTCCGGTGCTGGGAGAGCGCGGCCAAAGGTTGACCATGGGGCATATCGAAGCCATTCCCTCCTTTTTCGCCGACCGGGAATATCTGGAAGAGGTTTTTTCCCAGCTATTGGAAAACGCGATCAAGTTTTCCTCTGACGGTGGAGATATTTTCATTTCCGCCCATATTGTTGACCGTTCACTGCTTGAGGCCAAAAGAGAAGTCCTGTCGCAGTTCAATGCCGCATTCCTTGAAAACGCCGGGACTGCAAGTTTCATCCTTGTTGAGATCAGGGACAGCGGTATCGGCATCAACAAAGACGATCATCTGCATATTTTCGACAAGTTCTATGGGGCCGGCGACATCCGCCATCACTCCAGCGGCAAGACCAAGTTCCAGGGCAAAGGTCCTGGATTGGGGCTTTCCATCGTCAAGGGGATGATAGAGGCCCATGGAGGGATGGTCTGGGTGGAAAGTCCTCACCAGGACCCCGACAAATCGCCGGGAAGCTCGTTTTTCGTGCTGCTGCCGACCGAGGAAGCCGAACTCCAGCCGGTACTCCCTTTCATGCATGGCAGTGACGACTCCGGCCAGACAGAGGAGACACATCCGCCACTATTAAACTGATCACAGTCCTCTTACACCAAAGAGGGGTTGAAAACTCGAAGGGTTATATGCTATCACCCACACTGCCGCCAGTGTTTGACGGTTTTTAAGACAACGACAACGGAGATTCGTTCATGAGCGATCGGGAAAAAGCTATTGAGCTTGCATTGACACAGATTGAGAAGCAGTTCGGCAAAGGGGCCATCATGCGGCTCGGCAACGATGAAGCACTGCCGGATGTTGCCGCCATATCCACCGGGGCGCTCTCCCTGGATATCGCCCTTGGGGTGGGAGGCGTTCCCCGCGGCCGAGTCGTGGAGGTCTTCGGGCCGGAATCTTCCGGGAAAACAACCCTAGCGCTGCATATCGTCGCCGAGGCCCAGAAACTCGGTGGTATCGCCGCTTTTGTCGACGCCGAACATGCCCTTGACATCGGTTATGCCCGCAAGCTCGGGGTTAAGACCGACGACCTGCTGGTATCGCAGCCGGACACCGGCGAACAGGCCCTGGAAATAGCAGAGATGCTGGTGCGCAGTGGAGCGATCGATGTCCTGGTAATAGACTCGGTTGCCGCCCTGGTGCCGAAGGCCGAAATCGAAGGCGAGATGGGTGATTCGCACATGGGGCTCCAGGCCCGGCTGATGTCCCAGGCGCTGCGCAAGCTGACCGGTATCATCAGCAAGTCCAACTGCTGCGTGATCTTCATCAACCAGATCCGCATGAAGATCGGTGTGATGTTCGGCAACCCGGAAACCACAACTGGCGGCAATGCCCTGAAGTTTTACGCCTCGGTCAGAATGGATATCCGCAAGATCGCCGCGCTCAAGAAAGGTGATGATATCATCGGTTCGCGCACCAGGGTCAAAGTGGTCAAGAACAAGGTGGCGCCACCGTTCAAAGAGGTGGAGTTCGACATTCTCTACGGTGAAGGGATCTCCAGGGAAGGTGATGTGCTTGACTTGGCGGTTGACCGGAATATCGTGGAAAAAAGCGGGGCATGGTACTCCTACGGCAAGGAACGGATCGGTCAGGGGCGTGAAAACGCCAGGGTTTTCCTGAAAGAGCACCCTGAGACCATGACCGAGATCGAAACCAAACTACGGGAAGAGGTCAGCCGCTAAGCGCTTTAAAGCCAGTTCACCTTACCACTGATCGACACTTGAGGGGGGCACCATGAACCTGAACGAGATCCTCACCCTTGCCGTTAAGGCACGAGGTTCCGATATCCATTTTAAGAGCGGGCAGCCCCCCATAGTCAGGATTGACGGCAAGTTGCACCCGATGCCCAATGTGCCGCGGCTCACCCCGGATATAATTAACGAGCTTGCCAACAGCATCATGAACGAACGGCAGAAGATGCAGTTCGCCCAGCATTATGAAACCGACCTTGCCCACGGCATTCCGGGGCTTGGCCGGTTCAGGGTAAGTGTCTACAACCAGCGGGGTTCAACGGCCATGGTGTTCCGCTCGATCCCGTTCGCCATTCCGACCCTGGATTCACTAAATCTGCCGCCGGTCCTGAAAAAAATTGCTGCCGAGGAACGCGGCATGATCTTGGTGACCGGCACCACTGGCAGCGGCAAGTCGTCCACTCTGGCGGCAATGATCGATTATATCAATGACACCCGTACCACCAATGTCATTACCATTGAAGACCCGGTGGAGTTCCTGCACCGCGACAAGAAAAGCATCATCAGCCAGCGCGAGGTCGGCTTTGATACCCTCAATTACGCCTCGGCGCTGAAAAGCGCCCTGCGCCAGGATCCGGACGTGATCCTGGTCGGCGAGATGCGAGATCTGGAGACGATTGAAACAGCGATGTCTGCGGCAGAAACCGGCCATCTGGTGATGTCAACGCTGCATACCCTCGATGCCGCTGAAACCGTGAACCGGATCATCTCGGTCTTTCCGCCGTACCATCAGCGCCAGGTGCGGACGCAGCTCTCATCCGTTATCAAGGGAGTCATCTCCCAGCGCTTGGTGCCGCGGGCAGACGGCAAGGGGCGGGTGCCGGCAGTAGAAGTGCTGCTCGGCACGGCGCGCATTCGGGAATGTATCGATGACGAGATGAAAACCAAACAGATTCCGGAGGCGATATCCCAGGGGGTTATCTCCTATGGCATGCAGACATTCGATCAATCTCTGATGAAACTGTACTCTAGCAAGCTGATCTCCTATGAAGAGGCGCTGCGGCAATCCTCAAACCCGGATGACTTCGCTCTCAAGGTCTCGGGAATTTCCTCAACCTCCAATGCCAGCTGGGACCAGTTTACCAAGGAGGAGAAACCGGACGAGAATGTCGGGGAAGACGGCAAGATCAAAATTGAGAAATTTTGATGACTGAAGAGGCGAAGGCCCGTGAATCGGCTCTGCGGATCCTGGCGCGCCGGGATCACAGCACGGCTGAGCTCAGGCGTAAATTAATCCGCAACGGCATCTCTCCGCAGATTGCAGACGCAACTCTCGCGGCTTTTCGGGAAAAAGGTTATATTGACGACCGCCGTTACGCAGAACACTGGGCAACGGCTGCCCTTGAAAACGGCAAATGCTACGGTCCCCGTCTGCGCGCGGAACTCCGGCAGAAAGGGATTGAGCCGGCCATTGCCGATGAAGTGATCAGCGGACTGACATCCGGGGCGAATGAGGCTGAGACCTTGCGGATGCTGTTACGGCGCAGGTTTCCTGATTTTGAGCCGTTAGTCGCGGATGTCCGTGAAAAACGCCGGATATTCGGCTTCCTGCAACGGCGAGGGTTTTCCGCAGGGGCGATCATGGCTTTTTTCAAGGACGTTAGCGACGAAGAATAAATTTCCACTTGTGTTTAGCAAATAATTCCAAGCAGAGGATCAATAAATGACCGGCAGAGAACTCAGGGCAAAATTTCTTACCTTTTTCATGGAGCGTGGCCACACCATAGTGCAGAGCTCAGGGCTCGTTCCGCACAACGATCCGACCCTGCTTTTTACCAATGCAGGGATGAACCAGTTCAAAGACTGCTTTCTCGGCATGGAGAAGCGTGATTACGTGAGAGCCGCCAGTTCGCAGAAATGCGTCCGGGCCGGCGGCAAGCACAACGACCTGGAGAACGTCGGCCGCACTGCTCGTCACCATACCTTTTTCGAGATGCTGGGCAATTTCTCCTTCGGCGATTACTTCAAAAAAGAAGCGATTGCCTATGCCTGGGAGTTCCTGACCAAAGAGTTGAAACTCGACAAGAGCCGGCTCTATGTGACGGTTTATACCGATGACGACGAGGCCGCCGAGATCTGGCATCAGCAGGAAGGGGTGCCGAGAGAGCGGATCTACCGGTTCGGCGAGAAGGACAACTTCTGGTCAATGGGTGATACCGGCCCTTGCGGCCCCTGTACCGAGATTTTCTGGGACAATGGCCCAGGAACTGGATGTGGTAGCCCGGATTGTGCGGTCGGCTGCGATTGCGACCGTTACATGGAGATCTGGAACAATGTCTTCATGCAGTTTGACCGGTCAGCAGACGGCACCCTGACACCGCTCCCCAAGCCATCAGTCGATACCGGCATGGGGCTTGAGCGGATTTCCGCCGTGATGCAGGGGGTAACGTCCAATTACGACACTGACCTGATCCAGGGGATCATCAAACATATTGAAAAACTGTCGGGCAAGAAATATCGGACCAATGACAAAGACGACGTCTCGATGCGGGTCATTGCCGACCACTCCCGCGCCGTAACCTTCCTCATCTGCGACGGCGTGCTTCCGTCGAACGAGGGGCGCGGCTACGTGCTCCGCCGGATCATGCGCCGGGCAGCCCGCCATGCCAAGATGCTCGGTTTTGCCGAACCGGTCCTGTACCGGGCGGTGGATGCAGTGAACAGCATCATGGGGGACGCCTTCCCGGAGCTGCTGGAGCGGGAAGAATACGTGAAAAAAGTGATCAAGGCCGAGGAGGAGCGTTTTGCCGAGACTCTGGACCGTGGTCTTGCCATCCTCAATGACGAGGTTGCCAGCCTGAAAAAGTCCGGGGTCCATGTGATCCCTGGGGAGATAATCTTTAAGCTTTATGACACGTTTGGCTTTCCGATCGACCTTACCGCCGACATCGTGGCTGCCGAAGGGTTCATCCTTGACGAGGCCGGTTTCGAGGCCTGCATGGAGCGACAGCGAGAGCAGGCCCGGGAGAACTGGAAAGGGTCCGGCGAGGAGGGGATTGCGGCCATCTTCAAGAACCTGCACAATTCCGGGGTGCGAACCAAATTTGTCGGCTACGGTGAAAAATGCTCCTACGGTACGGTCACGGCACTGATCCGTGACGGCAAAGAGGTGAGTGAGGCCGGAGTTGGTGAGGAGATCGAAATTGTCACTGATTCGTCCCCGTTTTACGGGGAATCAGGGGGGCAGGCCGGCGATACCGGCACCATTTCTACTGGTTCGGCTCATTTGACGGTCAAGTACGCTACCAGGCCGTTTGCCGATCTCATCGTTCACCATGCGGTGGTCACTGAAGGGACTATCCGCAAAGGAGACGCCGCCGACCTGAAGATATCGTCGAAAGAGCGCTCGGCAACCGCCAGAAACCATACCGCAACCCATCTCCTGCAGTCTGCCCTGCGTCAGGTGCTCGGGGACCATGTCAAGCAGGCTGGTTCTCTGGTGAACCCGGAGCGGCTGCGCTTCGACTTTACCCACTTTGCGGCCATGACCGATGAAGAGCTCTCCCGGGTCGAGGAGCTGGTCAACGGTTACATCATGGAGAACTCGGATGTCAACGCTACCGAGATGAGCGTCAGCGATGCCATGGAGAGCGGCGCCACCGCTTTTTTCGGTGAAAAATACGGCGAACGGGTCCGGGTGGTGCGGGTCGGTGAGGTCAGCATGGAGCTGTGCGGTGGTACTCATGTTCATGCTGCCGGTGAGATTGGCCTGTGCAAGATTATCTCCGAGGCTGGGATTGCCGCCGGAGTGCGCCGGATCGAAGCACTGACCGGTACCGGCGCGCTGCGCCACGTGCAGGAGCTGGAAGAAGGCAAGCGCCGCATTGCTTCGCTGCTCAAGGCCGAGGGCTCTGACCCCGTTGACAAGCTTGAGAAGCTTATTGCCCGCCAGCGAGAGATGCAGCGCGAGATAGAGGCGTTGCAGGGGAAACTGAACTCTGCCCATTCTTCGGATCTGCTCGCGGAAGCCAAGGAGGTCAATGGCGTGAAGCTGCTGGCAGTAGAACTCCCCGGCGCCAACCCGAAAGGGCTGCGAGAGCTGTCTGACACGCTTAAGGACCGTATCGGCTCCGGCATCATCGTGCTTGGCGCTGTTGCCGACAATAAGGCCAATCTGCTGGTTGCCGTTACCAAAGATCTGACTGCCCGGTTCAAGGCCGGCGACCTTGTCAGAGAACTGGCGCCGATCATCGGCGGCAGCGGTGGCGGCAAACCCGACCTGGCACAGGCAGGCGGCAGCAAGCCGGAGAACCTCAAGGCTGCTCTTGATAAAGCTGCCGAACTCATTGCCTGATAACCGGAGCGACAACTCTCGTTGAAAACGAAGATTTTACCGGTTTTGAACTATTTTACCTCAAAGGATCCTTATGGACCTCTCCCAAACGCAAAGCAGTGTCCCGGTCAAAGGAGATGGCACTAAAACGATCCTGATTGTCGATGACGAGGCAATCATTCGCGATCTCTGCAGCAGGGCGCTCAAGGGGTATCATGTCCTTGAAGCGAGCGACGGCACCGATGCCCTCTCGCTTTTCGAGCAGGGGGGGATTGATGTCATTCTGACAGATGTCATGATGCCGAAGATGTCCGGTCTTGATCTCCTGAAGCGGGTGAAGGAGATCGATCCGACTTCCGTTGTGATCATCATGACCGGTTTCGCGGAAAAGGAGGTCATCCTGAACGCCCTGAAGGATGACGCCGATGACTTTATCGCCAAGCCGCTCAACCTGCTGCAGCTGAAAACCGCTGTTGACAAGGCTTTGGTCAAGAAAGAACTGAAAGAAGAGCTGGCGAGCCTGAAGAATCTCGACCGGCTCAAGACTAATTTCCTGTCGCTCATCTCGCATAAATTCCGGACCCCGATCACCGCAATCTCCCTGTTCCTCCAGAACCTTTCCACCGGTCTTTTTGACCAGGAAGACGACATCTACCGGCAAAATGTAAAAATGGTGTACAACGAGGCCTGTTATCTGGAGCGGATGGTGGCTGAGCTGCTTACCTTCAGCCGGGTGATGGCCAACGGCGAATCGCTTCGCCTGGAACGGTGCGACATGGCAACCGTCATCATGCAGGCGATAGCCGAGTCCAGGGAGGTGCTGAGCAAGACCAGCCTCCAATCGGTTCTCGACATTGAGCCGCTGCCGCCGGTATCTGCCGATCGGGAGAAGCTGGGCTTTGCCATACGCCAGATCATCGAAAACGCCTACAAATTCTCAGGGGAAACCGGCACAGTCACCATCTCGCTGAAAGCGTCCGGCGATCGGGCAGTATTACAGGTGCGCGACTCCGGTGCCGGAATTTCCCGGGAAGAGCTGCCAAAGATATTCGAAAAATTTTACCAGGTAGACCCAGCCAACACCGGCCAGGTAAGGGGCTTTGGTTTGGGGCTTTATTATGCCCGGGAATTCGTTCGCCTCCACGGCGGAACAATCAGCATTGAAAGCGAAGCCGGCAAGGGGACCTGCGCCTCCATCACCATACCGCTAAACGATGGAATGCCAGCCGGTTAATTGTAGTTCACGTGACTCGAGTAATAGTTAAGAATTTTCGAGGATGTCATGAAAAAAAATGTGGGGACCTTAGACCGGATTATCCGGTTTACTCTCGGTTTGCTCTTTATGTATGTCGGGTTTTTCGATAATCCGATAGTTACCGGCGGAACGTTCAAGTTTTTAATCGGAGTATTCGGGACAATTGTTTTTCTTTCGGCACTCTTCAGGGTCTGTCCAATGTATTGGATTGTAGATTTAGATACTACAGGCAAAGGCTAGCTTTTTGCATTTTCAATTTCGCAGTACAATGCCACTGTATTCCTCCCTAAGCTTTTTGCACTGTAGAGAGCAATATCTGCCGAATCAATAAGCGCATCAGGGGTTTTCACCGCAATTAGTGAAAGCGACGAGACGCCGGCACTGATGGTGAAATTGATCTGCTGCCCTTTGAAATTAACAGATAGGGCTTCAATTGCTTTACGTATTCTTTCTGCCGTTTGGTTCGCTTCGCTGATTGCCACTCCAGGAAGGATTATCGCAAACTCCTCACCGCCAAACCTGGCAACTACGTCATAAATGCGAACATGAGATTTCAAAAGGGTGCCGAGGGCAATCAGTACTTCATCTCCCCCGAGATGTCCGTATTTATCATTGATACTTTTGAAGTGATCCATATCCAGCATTATGCATGACAGCTCTTCGCATGTACGGACTGACTTTGTTACCGCCATTTCAAGGGCATGCATCATATAGCGCCTATTGTAGACATCTGTCAAAGGGTCTATCGAGATGAGTTCCTTTATCTTCATGCGCATAATTTCAAGGTTTTTGGCGAGCTTTCCGACTTCATCATTGGAGGGACTAAAGTCCAGTGGTTCTCCATAGCTGAATGTTATAATGTCTTCACTCGCTTTGCTCAGTTTCACAATCGGTTTTGCGAGTCGATGAGCTATGAGCAGCACAATCCAGATTGAAATCCATCCAAGCAGCAGCAAAGCGGTGATAACCCTGTCTTTCAGTGTTATCACATCAGCAAGCATAACCTTCTTGGGAACGAGATAGGTAAGGCGGACTGAAACAGTTGAGCCTACATAAGAAAAAACATCGAACCGGTTGTTTAGCTTGTCAGCTTTGGCACGTGCTTCCGAACCAAATTCAGCAGGCTGGATGTCGGGAAAATCTTCTTTATTCCCTGGATAAACGGTAACGATGTGCTGACTGTCAAAAAAGACCATTAGAAGTGAATCTGGGATTGCCTGCTTTTTTAAAAAAGTTTCTAGGCTGCGGCTATTGACCCTCACCAATATAACAAAATTGGTCTTGGCCCCATTGTCATCCGTAATTGGCAGGGCTACGAAAAGCTCTTTGCCGACATTGAAGCTTGTTAATTTGTGATTACTGAGTATGGAGTGAAAAGAATCCGGGAAACCAATGCCGACCATTCCATAGGAAATAGCCAGATCTTGGCCATGCACATCGTACAGCGCTACTCCGCTAAGGACCGGGTGCTTTCTGAAATGATCGAAAATGTGGGCCATTCTCTGCGGATCGGGCCGGGTCAGTCTGCCATCTTTCACCAGAGGCTGCAAAGCATGCGTGACGACTTCAAGCTCCCGAACGAGATAGGCATCTACCATTTCTGCGGCATTCCTCGCAGAAGAATCGAAGTATCTTTTACGGTCTTTGAGGATTGTTTCGGAAAAAGTGAGATAGGTTATTATTCCGAGGGCAGTGAGCATACCGATTACCACTACGCCAAAGCTGGATACGAGTTTAATGCGGATATTCACGATGCCTCGCAGGTATGCGTTAATTGCTTCATTGTAGCAGAAAACTCCCTGGCGTCCACGGCGATATGTTTATCGATCTTCCCGTTGAAAATTTCAAATACGGCGCATTTCTCTGCGTAAAACCTGCTATCGGGGCTCATAAAGGTTGATAATTCACCTCGTTCTGCTATAGTAACCTCTTCTCATTATCCGGCATTTCTGCCTGCTTACGGAGATTCTATGCAGCATCTGATCGACAAGGCCAACACCCTGATGGAGGCCCTTCCCTATATCCGTCGTTTCTCAGGCAAAACGATCGTCATCAAGTATGGCGGCCATGCCATGGCTGACGAGCAGCTCAAGGAGTCGTTTGCCCTTGATGTCATCCTGCTCAAGTCGCTCGGCATCAACACGGTTATCGTGCATGGCGGCGGTCCGCAGATCAACGAAACCCTCAAACGGTACGGCATTGTTTCCGAATTCGTTCGCGGCATGCGTGTTACCGACAGCGAGACCATGAAGGTCGTGGAGATGGTGCTGGTGGGCCAGGTCAACCGGGAGGTTGTCGGCTATCTCAACCAGCATGGCGGTCGCGCCGTGGGGCTTTCCGGCAAGGACGGCACCCTGCTCCTTTGTGAAAAGATGCTCCAGGAGATCAAGGGCGACGACGGCAGCGTCGAAATGGTTGATATCGGTTATGTGGGCAACGTGGTGAAGGTCAATCAGGAGCTGATCCAGACCCTTGAGCATGGCAAATTCATCCCGGTGATCGCGCCGGTAGGGGTCGGTGCCGACGGCGCAAGCTACAACATCAACGCCGACCTGGTCGCCGGAAGGATCGCCGGGGCGCTGAAGGCAGAAAAGCTGATGTTGCTGACCGATGTCGAAGGAGTCAAGGACAAGGGTGGAACCCTGATACCAAGCATTCCGCTGGCCGATGTGCCGCGCCTGATCGATGACGCCACCATCTCCGGAGGGATGATCCCAAAGGTTGAATGCTGCGTCGATGCCCTGAAAGAAGGGGCGAGAAAAGCCCATATCATAGACGGCCGGGTCCGGCATGCCGTGCTGCTGGAGATTTTTACCGATGTCGGTGTGGGAACGGAGATAGCATAGATGAAACGCGCTAGTTGCACCATCTTGGCGCTGTCCTCGAATCTCCGCTTGTGCGGCGTAGCCTGCTACACCTCCGCGGGAGCTTCTGCGGGAGCACCAACCTGACGCAACTATCACGTTTCCTGGAGGACAGATAATGAACTCTGCACAATGGATAGAAAAATCTGACAAATACATAATGAAGACTTATGGCCGCTACCCGGTGGTGCCGGTGCGCGGCGCAGGGTGCAGGGTTTGGGATGCGGACGGCAAGGAATATCTCGATTTCCTGGCAGGCGTGGCAGTGAACAACCTTGGTCACTGTCATCCCAAGGTAGTTAAGGCAATCCAGGATCAGGCGGCAACCATGATCCATTGCTCCAACTACTACCAGATCCCGCCGCAGATCGAACTGGCCGAACTCCTTTGCAGCCATTCGTTTGCCGACAAGGCGTTTTTCTGCAACTCCGGGGCCGAAGCGAACGAGGCAGCCATCAAGCTGGCCCGGAAATATAGCCGGGAAACCCACGGCAATCCGGAACGCTACGAAATAATCACCGCCCTTGCTTCGTTTCACGGCCGAACCATGGCAACGGTCTCCGCCACAGGGCAGGAGAAGGTGCAGAAATTTTTCGATCCGCTACTGCACGGTTTCCGCTATGTGCCTTTCAACGATGCCGCTGCGCTTGAGGCCGCGATTACCCCCCAGACCTGCGCCATCATGCTGGAGCCGATCCAGGGCGAGGGGGGCGTAGTGGTGCCGTCGGCCGACTATTTTCGGGCAGTGCGGGAGATCTGCAATCGTCACCAACTGCTGTTGATCTTTGACGAGGTCCAGGTGGGGATCGGTCGGACCGGCAAGCTGTTTGCCTACGAGCATTTCGGTATCGAGCCCGATATTATGACCCTGGCCAAGGCTCTGGCCGGCGGTGCGCCGATCGGCACTATGCTGGCACGGGACGAGGTCGCGGCATCCTTCAGCCCCGGCACCCACGGCTCAACCTTCGGCGGTAATCCGCTGGTAACTGCCGCCGCCATAGCTACCATAAGGTGCATCCTGGAAGACGGCATCCTCAATCGGGCCGAGGAGATGGGAGAGTATCTTCTCGGAGAACTGGAAGCCCTGGCTAAGAAGTTCCCCTTTGTCGCCGAGGTGCGTGGCATAGGCTTGATGATCGGCATGGAGCTGACCGTACCGGCCGGCGATGTCGTTAAAAAAGGCCACGAGCGGGGCGTTCTGCTCAATGTGGCCCAGGACAAAGTGCTGCGGTTTGTTCCGCCGCTCATCGTTTCCAAGCAGGAGGTAAACGAGATGATCGGCATTCTCGAAGGAATATTTCAGGAGGTAACGGCATGACCCGCCATTTCCTGGCGCTCAGCCAGTATTCAAAAGCGGAACTCGACGCCCTGTTCAAGCTGACCGGCGAGTTGAAGGCCAAGCAGAAGAGCGGCCTTGAGCATCACCTGCTCAAGGGGAAGAGTGTTGCGCTGATCTTCGAGAAATCATCGACCCGCACCCGCATCTCGTTTGAGGTCGGCGTGTTTCAGCTCGGCGGCCAGCCGCTGTTCATCTCCTCGGCAACCTCGCAGATGGGACGCGGGGAGCCGATCAAGGACACTGCCCGGGTTATGTCCCGCTATTGCGATGGCGTCATGATCCGGACCTATGGTCAGGAGATCGTGGACGAATTTGCCCAGTATTCGAACGTGCCGGTCATCAACGGCCTGACCGACAAGTTCCACCCCTGCCAGATCATGGCCGACATCTTCACCGTCATCGAGCACAAGGGGCGCTACGACGGGCTCAGCTATGCCTGGGTCGGCGATGGCAACAACATGGCCAACACCTGGATCGAGGCAGCCGCGATCTTCGGTTTTGAGCTGCGTCTTGCCTGCCCCAAGGGGTATGAGCCGGATGCCGGTGTCCTTGCCTGGGCAAAAGACCGCGGGGCAAAGCTGGTCCTTACAACCGATCCCCGCGAGGCGGTAGCCGGGGCCGACGTACTCAATACCGATGTCTGGGCCAGCATGGGTCAGGAAGCGGAGCAGAAAGTTCGGGAGAAGGCGTTTGCCGGTTACTGCCTCGACGATGCCTTGCTCAGCCTTGCCAAGCCGGATTGCCTGGTCCTTCACTGTCTCCCTGCTCACCGTGGCGAGGAGATCAGCGACAGCGTCATCGAAGGGCCGCGCTCCGTGGTCTGGGACGAGGCTGAGAACCGGTTGCATGTACAGAAAGCGATTATGGCAACTTTGATTAAATAGCGTCACATAAAAGGAGAGACCACAGAATGGCTAAACCCAAGACCGAAGTGAAAAAGATAGTCCTTGCCTATTCCGGCGGGTTGGACACCTCGATCATCCTCAAATGGCTGAAGAATGAGTACGGCTGCGAAGTCATCGCCTTTTCCGCCGATCTCGGCCAGGGTGATGAGCTAGATCCCGTCCGGGAGAAGGCGTTTGCCACCGGCGCCAGCAAGGTCTACATCGACGACCTGAAGGAAGAATTTGTTCGCGACTTTGTTTACCCGATGTTCCGCGCCAATGCGGTCTATGAGGGGCACTACCTGCTCGGTACCTCCATTGCCCGGCCGCTGATCGCCAAGCGCCAGATGGAGATCGCCAAACTTGAAGGCGCCGACGCTGTTTCCCACGGCGCCACCGGCAAGGGGAACGACCAGGTCCGCTTCGAGCTGGCCTACTACCATTTCGATCCGTCGATCACCGTGGTTGCCCCGTGGCGGGACTGGAAACTGAACAGCCGCGCCGCCCTGGTGAGCTATGCTAAGAAGAACGGCATCCCGATCCCGGTTACCAAGAAGCGCCCCTGGTCCAGTGACCGCAACCTGCTTCATATCTCCTTTGAAGGCGGCATCCTGGAAGATACCTGGGCTGAGCCACCCGAGAACATGTACGTGCTGACCAAGGCCCCGGAAAAGGCTCCCAATAAGCCGCAGTTCATCGAGATCGAGTTCAAGAACGGCAATGCCGTGGCAGTGGACGGCGTTGCCATGTCCCCGGCCCAGCTTCTGGCCCACCTGAACTACATCGGCGGCGAGCACGGCATCGGCCGGGTTGATCTGCTGGAAAACCGCTCGGTAGGCATGAAGTCGCGCGGCGTCTATGAGACCCCGGGTGGCACCATCCTGCGCGAGGCCCACTCCGCCGTGGAGCAGATCACCATGGACCGCGAGGTGATGCGGATTCGCGACTCGCTCATTCCGCAGTATGCCTGGCAGATCTATGCCGGCTACTGGTTCTCGCCGGAGCGGTTGATGCTGCAGACCCTGATCGACGACTCCCAGAAGACCGTCAACGGTGTGGCCCGGCTCAAGCTGTACAAAGGCCACTGTCGCACTGTCGGCCGCAAGTCCGAGACCGATTCCCTGTTCAACCTCGACTTTGCCACCTTTGAGAAGGACCAGGTCTACAACCAGGCTGACGCCACTGGCTTCATTAAGATCAACTCCCTACGGCTGCGGATCCAGTCGTTGATGAAAAACAAGAAGTAACCACCGGTCACATATAACCGAAAGCAGAGGGGCATGGCCAGGTCATGCCCCTTTGTTGCGTCTGCCGTGTCTGGGTAGCGGCAACAGTGCCCGAGGGTCTTTTCCGGCGGAAGCGGTCGGTTATTTTTAGTTGCAACTCCAGGCTAATCGGGTAAACCTTACTTATACATGACGCGAACCAAGCCCAAATTCAAGAAAGACCATATCGTTACCTCGGTGGTAGCGGTTATTCTCAATGAGAATAAAGAGGTGCTACTGACCAGAAGAAACATTCAGCCGTTCCAGGGGGAATGGGTGATGCCTGGCGGCAAGATCGACCTCGGCGAGCCGATTGCCGCTGCGCTGGAGCGTGAGGTCATGGAAGAGGTCGGCCTGAAGGTGGAGGTGGAAGACCTTATTGACGTGTTCGAACATATCACTCCGGGCGAGGAAAATTACCACTTCATAATTCTCTATTACCTCTGCCACCCCTTCTACTGTGACATCAGCCATAATTCTCAGGAGGTTGACGAGGCGCGGTGGGTCAGTCAGGCGGATCTGGTCAATTATAAGATGCCGGTAGGAACGAAGTTCATTCTGCGCAAGATCTTCCCGGACCTGGAGCGCCGGACAGCGGGTACGGAGACCGCCGCACCTCAGCCAACATGATCCAGATAATCGACAAAAAACTGAACCTGGAGTTTCCCCTCGGCCACCACCTGCATTGCCTGATCGCGCAGGTACCGAACAGTCTGAGACGGGTGCCTGAAGGGTATCTGCTGACCGATCCGGAGGAGAAGTGGCTGCAGGTGAAAGCGATCCTGGAACTGGTAGCCGCCGGGGACGGTAACCTGAAGAAGCTCCATTTCCTGATGCTGCCCGAGACCAGCATCCCGTATCGCAATTTTGACGACATGATCTCAGCCGTTGCCGACAGCTTTCGGGTGAATACGGTTACCATGTTCGGGGTGGAGCATGTCTCGCTTAGGGAATACCGGGCCCTGCTTGAACGGTTCAGGGAAGATAACCAGGAGGCGATTGAACTGGTGGACCGGGACATCGACTCCGGTGATGTCCTGGAGATGCCGGTCAACTGGTGTTGCATCGTCGTAAAAGAGGCTTCGGGAACGTTGCGGGTCTTTCTGGAAGCAAAGAGCCATCCGTTTCATGGCGAAGAGTTCCTGGACAAGGGGCATGACCTCTACCGGGGGCGGCACGTCTATTTCTTCCGCTCCCGACCGTCCTGTTTCAATTTCATGATCCTGATCTGCCTGGATTACCTCTACCGGGATCTTTATTCATCTAACATCAAGCAGATTATCGACTACGCCAACCAGCTGTTTTTTACGACACGGCAAGGGCTTGACACCCTGTTTGTCATCCAGTGCAACCCGAAACCCGAACATCCGAGCTATCGCGATGTCATCTCCGGTTTTTACGGCGAGTACCTGGAGGATTTCCCCGGTGTCAGGGAGACGGTGACCGTATTCGGCAACAGCTCCAGCGACACCTCCCTGGAAGGTTCGACAACCAAAGGGGGATACGGCCATTCCAGCGTGGTAATCAATCGACGCCATAAGCTGGTGCAGATGCAGCAAAAAGAGTTTGCCACCGACGATTTCGGCGGAGCGCCGGTATGCCGCCTCCGCTTCGGAGCAGAAACCAGGCTGCTGTATTTCAATCTCCCGCTGCATCACGATCTTGACCCCCGCACCTCCCGCGTTCCGCTCAAGGTCCACAATATCATGCGTTATACCGAAGACCGCCGCTGGGAAAAGATCCAGGAGATGTAATTGTTGGGAGAGTCAGCCCGAGCAAAAACCTTCATACGCTTGCAATGGTTGATAAAATTGCAGCATCCGCAGCAAAATTGAGGTATATACAAACACTCGCGTACCTCCGTTGGTTTCGCGCGGGTTAGATCATTCAGATTACACAACAGGAGATGTACCATGTCCAAAGACAAACTCTGGGGGGGGCGCTTCACCCAGCCAACCGACAAATTCGTGGAAGAGTTCACCGCGTCGATTGATTTCGACAAGCGGCTCTATCACCAGGATATCAGGGGTTCAATTGCCCATGCCCGGATGCTCGGCAAGCAGGGGATCATCCCGATGGAGGATGTACTCGCTATTGAAAAAGGGTTGAATGAAATCCTGCAGCAGATCGAGGCCGGCACTTTCGATTTCTCGATCTCGCTTGAAGATATCCACATGAACATCGAGGCGCGGCTCTCGGAAAAGATCGGCGAGGCCGGCAAAAGGCTGCATACCGGGCGTTCTCGCAACGATCAGGTTGCCCTGGACATCCGTCTCTATCTCCGCGACGAAATCGTGGCGATCAGCGCCTATCTAGATATGCTGATCGATGCCCTGATCAGCCAGGCAGAGGCAAACCTCGGGGTGATCATGCCCGGCTTCACCCACCTCCAGACCGCTCAGCCGATCCTTTTTTCTCACCACATGCTTGCCTATGTGGAGATGTGCAAGCGGGACAAGGCCAGGATGGAGGACTGTCTGAAGCGGGTCAATGTGCTGCCGCTCGGCGCCGGTGCCTTGGCAGGGACCACCTTTCCGATCGACCGGGAACATGTGGCCGAGATCCTCGATTTCTCCGAAGTGACCCGCAACTCGCTCGATTCGGTGTCGGACCGTGACTTTGCCCTGGAATTCATTGCCGCCGCCTCTATCCTGATGATGCATCTGTCGCGCTTCTCTGAAGAGCTGATTCTCTGGTCCACCAGTGAATTCAAGTTTGTGGAGCTCTCCGACTCTTTCTGCACCGGCTCCTCGATCATGCCCCAGAAGAAAAACCCCGATGTCCCCGAACTGGTGCGGGGCAAGACCGGCCGGGTTTACGGCAATCTTATGGCACTGCTCACGGTGATGAAAGGGTTGCCGCTGGCCTACAACAAGGATATGCAGGAGGACAAGGAGCCGCTGTTCGATACCATTGACACGGTCAAGGGTAGCCTCAAGATCTTTGCCGACATGATCCGCGAGATGCGGATCAATGTATCAACCATGCGAGCCGCAGCTGCCAAAGGGTTCTCCACTGCCACTGACGTGGCCGATTATCTGGTGCGCAAGGGGTTGCCGTTCCGCGATGCCCATGAAGTCGTGGGGCGTGCTGTCCAGTATTGCATCGAAAACGAGATGGAACTGAAAGAGCTTTCTGTGGCCGAATGGCAGCTGTTCTCCGGCAAGATCGACCGAGACATCTTTGCGTGCATCACCCTGGAGGCCAGCGTCAATGCCCGTGCTGCCACCGGGGGGACGGCTGAAGAGCGGGTCAGGATGGAGATCGAGCGGTTGAAGGCCGGGAAATGATCAGGTTTGCCGCTGTTGTCTTGATGCTGTTCTGTCTGACCGCCTGTGGCAGGAAAGGGGCGCTCATAGCGCCGGAAGCGCTGGTGCCTGCCAAGATCAAAGATTTTACGGTGGTCCAGAAAGGTGAGGAGCTGCAGCTTTCCTGGTCTTTGCCCAAGCGGCTGGAGAGTGGCGGCAAGCTGACCGACCTTGCCGGGTTCAAGCTACTGGCGCGTGAGATGTCATTGGGCGCCGGCTGTCCGGATTGCCCGGAATCATGGCGACTGCTCAAGCAGTTTGATCTTGAATACCTTAAAGGTGCAACCAGTCTGGGAGACCGGCTGTTTTACCGCGACTTGGAGGCGAAACAGGGGATCGGCTACCACTATCGACTGATCGCTTTCACCAAGGGTGCTGCAGAAAGCGCTCCTGCTGAGGCCCGGTTCACCAAACAGCCGCCGTTACCTGCACCGGTCCTGAAAACAACGGCAACCACCAGCTCGGTAACCCTAGAATGCTCTGCGGTCGCCCTCCCCGCTGGATACCTGCCGACAGGGTGCGCCATCTACCGGGCAAAACAGGGAGAGTCGGCACCACTGACCCCGTATGCAAGACTTGCTAACTTCGGTAAATATGAGGACACCCTGCTGGAACCTGGGGTGACCTATCTATACCAGGCTACACAGACTGCCACAGTCAATGGCTACAGCTTTGAAGGAGTCCCGGCGACAGCTTCGGCCAAGCTGGCTGAACCGGATTAACCGTCGCTGAACCGGTTCAGCAGTCGCGGAATACTGCCAGCCGCTTTTCCAGAAAAGCGGCCATCCCCTCCTGCTGGTCAGCAGTGGAGAAACTGTTGGCGAACAGCTCCACCTCGTAGGCACACCCCCTGGCGATATCCATTTCAAGGCCGTTGACAATCGCCTGTTTGCAGAGCTGCACCGCCGGTTGGCCCTTTACTGCAATCTTCCGGGCTAGCTGACCTGTCTCTGCCAGCAGTTCACCCGGCGCCACCACCCGGTTCACGAGGCCAATGCGAAACGCCTCGCTGGCATCAATCATCTCACCGGTAAGGATCAGTTCCAGCGCCCGCCCCTTGCCGACCAGCCGTGGTAAGCGCTGAGTGCCGCCAAAGCCGGGAAGGATGCCGAGATTGATCTCAGGCTGACCGAACTTCGCGTTCTCTGTTGCGATCCGGATATCGCAGGCCATGGCCAGCTCGCAGCCGCCGCCCAAGGCATAACCGTTCACCGCTGCGATAAACGGTTTGGCGGACTGTTCGATTTCAGCGAAAATCCGGTGTGCTCGAAGCGACATTTCCCGGGCCTGCATCGGCGTCATCTCCCGCATCATGGCAATATCCGCCCCAGCAACGAACGCCTTGGTCCCGCTACCGGTGAGGATCGCTACGCGAATCTCAGGATTGTTGACAATCTTTCCTACTACATCGCCAAGCTCTGCCAGGGTTTCAAGGGTCAAGGCATTCATGGCCTTGGGACGGTTCACCGTGACGGTCGCCACTCCTTCCACTATCTCAAACAGCAGGTTCTCCAAAGACATTTCACCCTCCAAGGTCGATGCTCACATGATACTTGGTTTGCGAATTGATCGACCGTGCGGCCATTAGAAGCAAGATGAAACTGGGACACCAACTAAAAAGGGCTACACGCCAAAGACGTTATAGCCCTAAATTTACATTCATTTCAACAAAACCTAAAAAGGTGTTCCTCAAAACGGGATGTCGTCATCTGGGTTGAAGGCCGGCTCATCGTAGGACGGGGCCGAATTGTAGTCACCACCGGTACGCCCGCCACCCGGGCGGCCTCCTGATCCTCCTGAGCCTCCGGAGCTGCCTTCCCCTTTGCCGCCGAGCATCTGCATCCGGTCGCCGACGATCTCAGTGGTGTAGCGGTCGCGCCCGTCTTTGTCCTGCCACTTCCTGGTCTGGAGACGCCCCTCAATGAAAACCGTGCGCCCTTTGGCCAGATACTCGCCAGCGATCTCCGCCTGGCGGCCCCAGAGGACCACATTGTGCCACTCGGTCCGCTCCTCCATCTCGCCGTTCCTGTTCTTGAATTTTTCGCTGGTGGCAATGGAAAAGCTTGCTACTGCCTGTCCTGACGTGGTGTAGCGGACTTCAGGGTCTTTCCCCAGATTGCCGATCAACATCACCTTGTTGAGACTCGCCATTTTGGTAACTCCTTTTGATCTAATTGCCAAGATATAGCTATTCAATAGTTATTTTTCGGTATCCTATATCAATTTGTCCTGCGAGGCAAAATTTTCGTTTCCGCAATGGCGAGAAAATTTGTTTTCAGCGGAATATCAGGGCATTGTATTGGCCGGCGGCGGCCAAAGCCGGACTAGTACCTGCAGCAGGGCATCGTGGCTCCAGGCAGTACACCGGTATTGCAAGTTTTTGGATATTTTATTTGCGTACCAATTATTTCTGCGCTAATATTTTTTAGACAAACCTTATCTGCCGGCAACCGGTAAAACGACAAAGGAGAACAAGATGAAAACGGGTGGATCGTGGTTATCAGCATTACTGTTGTGCAGCCTTGTGGCAGCTTCCGGCTGCGCCAAGCAGGAGTTGGTGAAAAAGGAAGATTCAATGGCACCAGCGGCAAGCACAGTAGCCAAGCAGTCTGCCAGTTCAGAGCTCGGCAAGAATGCCGCTCTCACTAAACAGGAAAGTGCAGGAGTTCCTGTGAAGCCGACCACGCCGGCTGCCGATCAGGAAGTGACGGCCAAGGCCACAGCAAAGGCAGCACTGGAAAAGGTCTACTTCGGCTTTGATTCGGCAGTTCTTTCCGACCAGGCTCGCGAAGTATTGGTAAGCAACGCGAAATATCTGAAGAATAATCCTGCTGCCAAGATCCGCATTGAAGGCAATTGCGACGAGCGCGGATCAGCCGAATATAACCTTGCCCTTGGTGAAAAGCGCGCCAAATCGGCGCAGAGCTACCTGGTATCAATGGGCGTTTCACCCGAGCGGCTGTCAACGATCAGTTATGGCAAGGAAAAGCCATTCGATTCCGGCCATGATGAGAGTGCTTGGGCCAAGAATCGGCGAGACGAGTTTGCGGTTCTCTCCAAATAATGGCTGAACCTCTCCCTGCCCTCGGAGTAAGGGCAGGGAGAGGTAGCTTGATTTCCTCCTGCAGCTCTCCCCGTTCATCCTCCCTCCGGATAAGCACATTTTGTTGACTCTGTAAGTAAAAACAAGTAGATTTGTGCCGATTAACTGTGCGGGATTCAATAAAATGCTTCGTGCTCACCTATTCCTTTTGATCTTTATCCCGCTGACCTTTGCCTTTGCGGCAGTTGCGTTGCTCTGCACTCTTTTTGACGGCACCGGCAGCGCCTACCACCGGATTGCATGCGCGTGGAGCAGCACCAGCCTCTGGATGGCCGGAGTCGCCGTAGCCGTGACCGGCCAGGAACATATCCCGGAGAATGTTCCTGTCATATTCATGAGCAACCACCAGAGCAATTTCGACATTTTGGCTCTGTATCAGGCCATCCCCCGGCAATTCTCCTGGATCGCCAAAGAAGAGTTGTTTTCCTACCCGGTGTTCGGCCATTCCATGAGGCGGGCCGGGTATATCCCTCTTGACCGGAGCGACGGCCGCAAATCACTCAAGAGCATGATTGCGGCAGCTGCAAGGATCAACCAGGGGAGCAGTGTCGTGATCTTCCCGGAGGGGACACGCTCTGAAGACGGTGCCCTTATCCCGTTCAAAAAAGGCGCCTTTCTTCTGGCAGAAAAGGCCAATGTGCCCATTGTGCCTGTATCTATTAGCGGAAGCGGTGAGATAAACCCTGCCAAAAGGCGCTGGCTTAAGCCCGGCACCATCCGTATCAGATTTGCCGAGCCGATATCCGAGACAGCGCAGTCAGGCCGCAAGCGTACCGAGCTGATGGATCAGGTTCGGGCGGCAATCGCCGCAAACCTGGAGATATAAAATGATTTTAGCCATTGCCTTAATTGTGTGCGGTCTTGCGGGGGTGGCATGGGGCCTTCCCGCCATGCACCGCCTGCGCAAGCCTTTTGATATCCTTGCTTCCCTCCTGGTCTTGGTCGGGGTGATATCTTCTCTTCTGGGGGCGCTCATCCTTACTGTTCCCGGCTTTTTCAAAGGATATTTATGAGTAAAGCCAGAAGCATTGCCGAACATGTGATTGTCGCTGCCCTGATCTCCATCGTGCTGATCTGGGGGAACACCCTGTATCGCCAGTGGAGCCAGTATGGCATCGGTGAAGATGCCATGGCCAAAGGCGATGCCATTGCCGCCATCTCGGCCTATGAGGCCTCCATCCATATGTACACGCCACTTAGCCCTCTGGTCGAGCGTGCTGCGGAACGTCTCTGGCAACTCGGCCAGCAGCTTGAGCAGAAGGGGGATGCCCCCAAGGCATTGGTCGCCTATAGGGCGCTGAGAAGCTCTTTTTACGCGGTGAGCAGCCTGAATACCCCCGGGACTGATTGGATTGCCCGCTGTGACACTAGAATCGCCCTGCTGGTCAACACACAACCTACCCGCTAGATAGGATTAAATGGACCTTTTACCAAAAGACTCTTCAGGACTCAAAATCATCCCTCTCGGCGGTTTCGGTGAGATCGGCCTTAACATGGCTGTCTTCGAGTACGGTGAAGAGATCATTCTTGTCGATTGCGGCCTGATGTTCCCAGACGCATCAATGCTCGGCATTGACCTGGTGGTGCCCGACATAACTTACCTGCGTGATCGCGTTGAACAGGTCCGGGGTATTTTCCTGACTCACGGCCATGAAGACCACATTGGCGCGCTGCCGTACGTTCTCCCTGAAGTCAATCCACCGATATTCGGTACCGCTCTGACCCTCGGGCTGGTCAAGGCCAAGCTGAAAGAGTTTCATCTTGACGAGAAGGTTGACCTGCGAGTGGTCAAGCCTCGGGAAACCGTTACCGCCGGCTGCTTTTCCGTGGAATTCATCCGCGTCACCCATTCCATTGTCGATGGCTGCGGTCTGGCGATCCGCACCCCCGAAGGGGTGGTGATTCACACCGGCGACTTCAAGATCGACCAGACACCGGTGGATGGCGAACTGACCGATCTTGCCACCTTTGCCCGCTACGGCGAGGAGGGGGTTCTGGCGCTGATGTCCGACTCCACCAATGTCAAGCGTGAGGGGTATACCATCTCCGAGCGGGCTGTCGGCGAGGCATTCCACGAGCTGTTCCCCAAATGCCCCGGCAGGATCATCGTTGCCGCCTTCTCCAGTAATATTCACCGGGTCCAGCAGGTGGTAGAGGCAGCTGTGGCCAGTGGCCGCAAGGTACTGCTCAACGGGCGCTCCATGATCGCCAACGTCCAGATAGCCAGGGAGCTTGGCTATCTGCGGGTTCCGGAAGGGTTGCTCATCGATCTGAAAGAGCTGCCGCATCTCCCCAAGGAGCAGGTCTGCATCATCAGTACCGGTTCCCAGGGGGAGCCGATGAGTGCCCTCACCCGGATCGCCATGGATGACCACAAGCAGATCAAGCTGACCAAAGGCGATACTGTCATCCTTTCCTCCCGCGTCATTCCCGGCAACGAGAAGACCATCACCGACATGATCAATCACCTCTACCGCCGCGGCGCCGAGGTCTTTCATGAGCAGGTTTCCGAAGTCCATGTTTCGGGCCACGCCAGCCAGGAAGAGTTGAAGCTGATGCTCAATCTGACCCGTCCGCACTGGTTCATCCCGGTCCATGGCGAATATCGCCATCTGGTGCGCCATGCGCGACTTGCCCAGAAGGTCGGCATCCCTGCTGAGCGCTGCATTGTGGCCAATAACGGCGATGTCATGGCATTCTCCGCCGGCGAGGCGTGTATTATCGGCCAGGTCGAGAACGGCCGGGTCTTTGTCGACGGCAAAGGGATCGGCGATGTCGGCGAGATCGTGCTGAAAGACCGCAAACACCTATCCGAAGACGGCATGGTCATCGTCATCATCGGGATTGCCATGTATAACGGCCAGGTCATCTATGGCCCGGACATCGTGTCCCGTGGCTTTGTCTTTGAAGATGAGAGCCAGGATTACCTGGAGGCAGCACGCAAGGTGGTGACCGACAAGCTTGCGGAACTGAACGCCGAGGTTATGGGCGATCTCAACGAGGTCAAACAGGAAGTGCGGGCAACGCTCCGCCGGTTCTTTAAAAAGACCATAGAGCGGCGACCGGTGATCCTACCGCTTATTCTGGAAATGTAGGCCGATGAACGCGCTGCGTCCCCTGCTCAGATATAAGGTTCTCATCCCTCTGGCGCTGATTCTCGGCCCGGCCCCATATTTCCACGAGCCGCACTTGGCGGAAAAGCTCCGGATGCTGATGGCCGGCGCTCTCCATAAGCCGCTCGATATCTTTGATCTCTTCCTGCATTCCTCTCCCTTGCTGCTGCTAGGTTTCAAGGCCGGCGCCGACATCGCCCGGCTGACCTTCACCAAAAAGAGTTCCGCTTAGAGCCTTTGCATGAAAGATGACCATTACTGGATGGGAGAAGCGATCAAGGCCGCCAAGAAGGCCGGAGCCCGTGGCGAGGTACCGATCGGCGCGGTAATCGTTCGTGATGGCAGGATTCTTGGCTCAGGCTACAATCTGCGCGAGTCAAAGCAGGACCCGGCAGCCCATGCCGAGCTCGTTGCCATCCGTCGCGCCGCTCAACGTGCCGGCAACTGGCGGCTCACCGGTGCCACCCTGTATGTGACGCTGGAGCCGTGCCTGATGTGTATGGGCGCGTCGATCCTGGCGCGGATCGACCGGCTGGTGTTCGGCTGCTTCGACCCGAAGGGGGGCGCCGCCGGATCGCTCTACGATCTCTCCAACGACAACCGCCTGAACCACCGGTTCGCAGTGGAGAGCGGCGTCCGGGGCCAGGAGTGTTCCGAGTTGCTCAGTGACTTTTTCCGGGAGTTGCGACGGCATAAAAAGCGGGGATTGAGCGATTGATCGCACTGATGTGTTGAAATAATTCGTCAGATGGGATATACAGGAGACCTTCACGGAGAGGTGTCCGAGTGGTCGAAGGTGCCTGACTCGAAATCAGGTGTACGGCAACGTACCTAGGGTTCGAATCCCTACCTCTCCGCCAAAAAACAATCCGGCAATGTCCGATGTAGTATTGAACGCCCTGAGAAATCAGGGCTTTTTCTTTTATGGTTGTCCGATATAGTTCTTCCCTGTTCCTTGACATACCGTAAACGATACGGTATTTCTTACGGTATTCGCCATGCTTTAAAAGTCAGATACCGTAAATGGAGGTAAAGGGCCATGCGTAAAAGGATTGTGCCACTTTCCGATGTTCAGGTAAGAAACGCGAAATCGAGAGAGAAGGATTTCAAGCTTTCCGATGGCCAGGGGCTTTACCTTTTGGTGAACACTGCTGGGGGCAGACTATGGCGGCTTGATTATACTTTTGCCGGGAAACGCAAAACCCTAGCTCTTGGTTCCTACCCTTCCATATCCCTTGCAGATGCCAGACAGCGTCGTGAAGATGCCCGAAAGCTGTTAGCCAATGGAGTTGACCCAGGCTTAATAAAGAAGGCTCAAAAGGCTGCACAACAGGAAGCCGGAGAAAATAGCTTTGAGGTAGTTGCCCGCGAATGGCATGCAAAGTTTGCCCCCACATGGTCAGACTCTCATGCTTATTGGGTGATACGGCGTCTGGAACAATATATTTTCCCGTCGATGGGAACAAGACCTATTGCAGAACTAAAGGCCCCTGAAGTGCTCAGATTATTGCGACTTATTGAAGATCGGACACTGGAAACCGCACACAGGGTAAAGTTTGTACTCGGGCAAGTATTTAGATATGCCGTTGGAAGTGGAAGAGCCGAACGCGACCCGACAGCAGACCTCAAAGGCCAACTGGCACCTCGCAGCAAGAAACACTTTCCAACTCTTCTTGACCCAAAAGAAATTGCTGGATTGTTGAGGGCAATCGACGGATATAAAGGAACATTTCCAGTCAAATGTGCTCTAAAGCTCGCTCCTCTTGTATTCCTTAGACCCGGAGAATTGCGTAATGCTGAATGGTCGGAGTTTGACCTTGATGCGGGCGAATGGAACGTACCTGCTGAAAAATTGAAGCTCAAAAAACGAATTAAAGAAGAACGTAAAGGCCAAAAGCACCTTGTTCCACTGTCGAAACAAGCTGTTGCGATATTGAGCGACTTGAGGACACTGACCGGGAATAGCCCTTACGCGTTCCCCTCAGTCAGGTCGCTCCAGCGACCTATGAGCGAAAACACCGTCAACGCAGCACTCCGTTGCATGGGATACGACACAAAAGAGGATATCAACGGCCATGGCTTCAGGGCTATGGCGAGAACGATTATTGAGGAAACTCTTGGCTTCCGTCCCGAAATAGTTGAGCACCAGCTCGCTCATGCAGTAAAAGGGCCATTGGGGCGCGCTTACAACCGCACAACTCACCTTGAAGAACGCCGTAAGATGATGCAGCTATGGTCGGACTATCTCGATGGACTCAAGGCGGGTGCCACTGTGTTACCGTTTAAGCAAAAGACAGCTTGATTCATGACAACTATCATTTGACGAAACCTCTAAACTACATAACATGCTGATAACATGGAATATTGACACGGACGGCATTCGATGGTATAGCTAACTCACAATTAAATAGCAAAAAGCAATAAACCCTAAACATGCATGGAGGCAAAGTTGGACCTCTCTGCATATTTAGGGTTTTTTTTTGCCAAGTTCTCACTATCAGCGGAGGCAGAAATGAAATTATTACGAATTAAACAAGTTTTGGAAAATGTGCCCGTCAGCAAAAGTACTATATGGAAATGGGTAAAAGAGGATAAATTTCCTGCTCCCCAAAAGATGGGATGTTGCACAGTTTGGAAAGAAGAGGACGTGCAACGTTTTATTGATACCGTATTTCCAGACCATTCTTAAAGGATATGCCAATGAAAGAGCAGCCTATCGCTATTCTGAAAAATATTTGCAATCAAGAACCTTATGTGTCCGCCCGTGTCATTGCAAAGTATTTAGGACTAAACATCCACACAGTTTATAAGCAAGCGCAACGCCAGCAGATTCCAAGTCATAAATTTGGGAAGAGCCGCCGTTTCAAACTCTCAGAAATAGAGGCGGTAATTCAAGGTAAACAATCATGAGCAAGGTGATGATTCAAAATATCAGCCTGAGGGGAACGTTGGCAGCAGAGTTCTATGAGCGTTCACTTGAACCAGGCATGACTCATCGGAAACTGGAACAATTCGTTTTCAATATCATAAGAAGTGACAGCCCCAATATTCTCAAAATCCAAAATGACAACTCAACGCTTCTTATCGGCAAGCGATCCGAAGTCGGGATGTTTCCACCGGACTGGTAGCTACAACTAATAGAGGATTCATGGGTAAGATTCAAAGTGTAATAAGGTGAGTGTATATGGCAATAACAATAAAGAATAAACAGACTGGGGAGATCATAAAGCATGGGAAGCCAGTAGTAACAAGTATGACGATAGACTTTCTAACCATGACAGTTAACGTCCCTGAAAAAGAAAAAAGTGACGTTCTTAATGCCTTTATTGCTTATTGCGAAAATTGGGGAATAAAACATCATGCGACAGGGCTCTATAGAAACCAAGCAAAAATCAATTCAAACAAAGGTCAAATAATCCTTAGCATAGACCCATGGATTGAGGATCACAACTTCATCAGAGCTGAATTTAACCCGAGCAAAGTAAGTATTTATGAAGTCGCAACCGCATTGAATTTGCTCCTTAAAAACGGTTTCGAGAAGCTGATACATGAAGGTCGGATAACACGGATCGACCTAGCATTTCTTGTAAAGTATCTGCATGTAAGTAACCTGTTTGTCTATTATCCAAAATTTCAGTACAGCAAGAACACCCTGAAATCTGGAAAGATACAAACAGCGTATCTAGGTGATGATTCAGGCCCGAAAATCCTTGCCATATATGACAAGAATGCCGAGATACAGAACTGCAACAATAAACCTAACATGCCTAAAGAGAATATCCCCCCGTACCCTCTCACCAGAGTTGAGTTGCGTCTTAGAAAACAGAAAAATCTAAAATTCACAGACTTAAAGAATTTGGAGAATCCCTTTTCTTCGATGAGTATGGTAACTTCCCCAAAAACAAAAGATGATCCATTGCGTCTGGCCTTCCTCCGGCTCTGTCGCTATGAAGGTTTTAATGCTGCCCTCAACATTTTCAAAGACAAGAAAAAAAGGCAAGACTTTCGGGATTCGTTCTTTTCGGAAGGTGATAGTTCATGGTGGAATCCCGATGAGTTGTGGAAAACTTTGCCTGCAGCACTCGATAAAATTTATCCGTTCTCAGTCAAGGGATTGCACTTAATTTCAAAGGTTTAGCTTTATTTGGACAACTCAGAGCGTACTCCTAAAATTATCTCACATCGGCAAACACTGTATAAAATCCCACCAAGTAATTTCCTGCTAATCACTACTCCTTCATTTATTTGCATTGTTTTAGCGCTTCTGCTAGTTTTTGTAAGAGTGCGCTAACCTCAAAAGCGTAAATCATGATATCCGGCATGCTAAGGCCACAAATCGATGCGCTTTTCGACCTGACCAGATGATGTAAATTTGAGTCAGCTTCGATATATGCAAGCTCTCGTCTTCTGCTTCGCTACAAAAAACCCTCAAGACGTTGGCAAGAAGGAGATCAATATGACTTAGAATAAAAAGCATGGGGTCACGTCTACATACATGCGGAGTATGGACTCGACTCATTTAAAGTTCGCTATCCGAAGGGAGAATTCATGGTTTTTATCAGCTACAGTCATAAAGACGAGGCATGGAAAGATAACGTCGTAAAGCATCTCGGCGTGCTCGCAAATGACGGCCAATTGGCGTTGTGGGATGACCGCCGGATTTCGGGGGGGGATAATTGGCTGCCTGAGATCGAGAAAGCAATTCATTCATGCGACGTTGCATTACTCCTGATATCGGCCGACTTTCTCACCTCAATGTTCATCCTAGGAAAAGAAATACCTCCTTTGTTGCAGCGCCGAGAAAAGGACGGTGTTCGCGTTATACCGGTCATCTTGCGCCCCTGCGCCTGGGATGATGTTTCTTGGTTGCAATCCATCCAAGCCAGACCCAAAGATGGTAAAGCGCTTACTTCCATGACCGAAAACGATGCTGAAGAGGCATTGGCGTTGTTAACTAAAGAAGTAAATCATCTGATAAAGACAACTCCTACCGTAGAAAATCCTTCCACCCCTTCGCTAAGACCTAACTATCACCCCTCCAACCCGGTTTTTCATGTTCCTTATGCTACAAAGGGGAACCAGGTAATCGGCAGGGACGAGGCACTTTCGACCGTTAGACAGCATTTAGTGGAGGGACGCCGGACAGCCATCGGCCACACCGTATCATTCAAGGGGCTCGGCGGCCTTGGCAAGACGCAGCTCGCCGTGGAATATGCCCATCGGTATCGTGATTCCTATCCAAATGGCATTATCTGGCTCAACGCAGACCAGGAAATCGACGCCCAATTGACGGAGTTGGCGGTCTCGGCCCAATGGATTGCCCCTGAATCAGACCACAAGGACAAGCTGGACGTGGCCAAGCAGCGACTCCGTGGCCATGGCAACTGCCTAATCATTTTTGACAACCTAGAAGCACAACAGGCGATTAGCCCTTATTTCCCCAACCCCCATAGCACCGCCCACATCCTTGTCACCAGCCGGTTTGATCAGCCTGGCTTCACCCCTATCCCCATAGATCCCCTAGATCCAGAGTGCTCTTTTAAGCTTCTTTGTCAAGAATCTTGCCGTCTACCGGAAGATCCTACAGAGGAAACAGCAGCGCTGGAAATTGGGACCATTCTTGGCGGTCTTCCTTTAGCCATTGAACTGGCTGGGGCTTATCTTTGTCACCGCAGAACCTTCACCTTCGCCGATTATCTGGCTAAACTTCGAGAAGATCCCCTGAAAGCACTGCCGGAAAAATTTCTCAGAAGTTTTACTGGACATGACCCCGATCTTTTTCGAACACTAAAGATCAATGAAGAACTTTTTGAAGAAGAACCTCTTCTTACGCCGATTCTCAACCTTCTTACATGGAGCGGCCCCGCAACAATGGGGATCGAACTCATGGCATGTCTGCTCGGCAAGACGCCTGCTGAACTTCGCGGTGCCATGGCACTTGGTGTTGAGTTGCGAATTATCCAGAAAATTCAGGGAGCAGAACGCTATGCAATCCATCGACTGGTACGCGAAGTACGAAAAGTTGAAATACCTATAGCTGGGGAAATGATTTGGGCTGAAAATATTGCCAATAAGCTTGGAGACTGGTTCCAGGGATTGAGGGAAGAGTTTAAAAATTTACCAAGTTATGAGGCTGAGATAGATCACTTAATTGCCTGGTGCGACAACTGTAGTGGACTCCCCCGGACAAACGCCCGCTTGACCTGGCTTCAAGCATATCCACCTTATCACCGAGGTGATTACCGAAGAGCTCATGACATTGTGAAATCCTCTTTTTCAATGATCGAAAAAGAGAGTTCTGAGCCGACGGAATTGAACGCCCATATTAATGACGATCTTGGTCATACATATGGATTAATCGGCGACTTCAAAACTGCCCTAAAACTCAAGGAACATGCACTTTCAATCAGGTTAAGCCTCTTTGGTGAAAACCACTCCGATACTGTATTATCTTACAAGAGTGTCGGCATCGCTTACTGTGATTTGGGTGACTACAAAAAAGCTCTTGAATTCCATAGGAAAGCGCTAAATATCTGCCTTACTCTCTTTGGAGATAAACATCACAAGACTGCCTCTTCATACGACAGTGTCGGAACTATTTATAATTACCTGGGAGACTGCCAGACAGCATTAGAGCTTCTGCAGAAGTCTCTTGACATTAGCCGAGAGCTTTTTGGCGAAGATCACCCAGCAACCGCTACTTCATATAATAATATTGGCAACATCTATTTTAGTTTGAGGGACTACCGAAAAGCTTTAGAGTTTCAGCAGAAGTCAGTTGACATATACTGTAAGCTTTTTGGTGATAACAACATTTTTAGCGCCACTTCATATAATAATATCGGAAATACTTGCTGTGCATCTGGTGACAACAAAATGGGCCATGAGTTAATTCAAAAGGCCCTAAATATACGTCAGTCATTATATGGCGAAAACCATCCGGATGTTGTCAGATCATTTTTTAGTTTAGGAATATCCTATTACAGACTCGGCAAATCGCAACTAGCCGTAGATGCATTGAATAAAGCACTTCTTGTTGGAAAACGCATACTGTCAGCTACACATCCTTTGCTTGTAGATATCCAAGAAAACCTAAAAACTGTGCAGTCGCAGGCAAAAGGATTCCGTGCTTTTTCTCGTAAGAAAAGGCGATAACCAATGACTATTACAATATTTTGGCGTGGGATCATATTGGCATTTGAGCTCATGGCGAGGCACTGACCATAGGATTTGCGGTTGAAGGTTACAGAAAGGCAAGTCCCAGTTTTTGTCTGGACTCGATCGTGACAGAAAACCTTACCGACGGTCACACTCATTCCCGTTGCTGGGAAATGTTTCTTTCCAATGACCAGATTTGTCCGCAATGAGGCTTCAAGGCGACCATAACTTATAGTCACTTATATTCACTTCTTCTGTTTCATAGCCCCACACGTCACAGACATATATTATTTAAAATAAGCTGGACAAATCGGGCTTGCCAATTTACGTGGTCACTATATTATTACAGTACACGACCATTCACTGTTTTTATACATGGAGGTAAATCACAATGGCTAACGGTAAATTCGTTGGATATATAAGAGTATCAACCGCAAAGCAGGGAGCTTCAGGCCTAGGGCTTGAAGCACAGCGTAAAGCAATCAATGATTATCTAAACGGCGGGAGCTGGGAACTGATAGCGGAATATGTTGAAGTGGAAAGCGGCAAGCTTAACGAGCGTCAAGAACTTCAAAAGGCATTCAAGCACTGTCAGGTGACAGGAGCAACGCTAGTCATCGCAAAGCTCGATAGGCTTTCACGAGATTCACACTTTATTGGGTCAGTCATGAAGTCTGGTATCGAGTTCGTGGCTTGTGATATGCCAGCTGCCAATAAATTCACAATTCACATTCTCGCAGCTGTAGCAGAGCATGAGCGGGAGATGATCAGCCAACGCACCAAGGCAGCACTTCAAGCGGCTAAAGCCCGTGGCAAGACTCTGGGGAATCCTGGGAACCTAAATCAACACGCAGCGGCTATGGGACGAGTCCTAGGGGTACAGGCTCGGCAGGGCAAAGCAAACGATTTCGCGGGAAGTCTCTCCCCCATCATCCAGGATTATACGAACCAGGGAATGAGCTTGAATCAAATGGCGCGGGAGCTGAACAATAGAGGCATACTCACTGCCAGAGGGAAGCAGGGGAGCTGGACCCCAACCGCTGTAAAGAATGCTATGGCTAGGCTACCTCAAGCAATTTGATATAAGGCTACTTCGGGAGATCAATAATGAACGAAGAAATGACTATCGAAAGTATATTCATGCTCGCGGCCAAACGAAGCCTCAAACCTCGGGCCTGGACGTGGAAACCCTTACAAACCTATAACGGCTTTACCCATGATCAAAGAGTTTTGAAATGGCAAGCAATTTATCTTGGAATTCAGCTTGGCCTGATTACTCCAGCAGAGGACTATAATTGCGATATCTGCGGGACAAGCCCCAACCACGCAACAATCTCCTTCCACTCGGAAGATTACTCTAGCATGACAGGGCACTTCCCATTGTGTCAAAGTTGCCATACTCGAATCCATAGACGCTTCACCAACCCAATACCATGGGGGGAAATACTAGATAAATACGGAGATGGTTCAAAATGGTTCGAACGTCTTAAGTGAATACAATCAGCGTTTGTAGAAAGTATGCGACGGAGTTATGGTTTTGTTCACGAGATTGATTTTATATGCCGTATTTTTCGTATAGGAATAATCAATAATAGCTCAAAACATCAATAGTATAGGGCCATTAATTCATATTATGTATGTGACTTTGGTTCTCGTTTTGAGTATGTGAACTAATAACTTTCAAAAACTCCTGAAGTTTTTTACATTATATTTTGGAGGCATAACACTACTTGCAGTGCTGATAATAAATCGACTTTGACAAAACCCAGAAATCCCTGAATTCCAAATGAAAACGACATGATAATTTCATCCCGGATTATCGTGAACCACTCATATATTGATTTTAAGTCGCTTTCAGCATTCCACTCCAAGAATCTCAACTCAATATTTTTTCAATCATTTGCAATACTAAGTCGATTCTGATATTTTCCGTAAAATTAAACTGGTCTCACTGATTTAATGAGGAGTTAACATGAGAACAAGAATTGGTGATGTCGAAACGAAATATAGTGTTCGTGGTATTCCTTCTTATCAAATTGAGCTCTGGCATGATGGGCTCAAAAAGCATCGCTTAATCAAAGGTGGTGATTCTACTATTATCCGCCGCAAGGCCGACTTACAGTCTAATGAATGGGATGAGAAATGGAATCAGATGCAAACAAAGGAGACAACTAGACTTAGCAGAGAAACAAAAAAACAAACAGGTGTAAGACTTACAGAGGAAGCGCAGAAGGAACTTGATCGTCTCAGTAACATCTTATTGCACACGCTGGATATCAACGATGCCATAAATTGGGAAGCATTAAAGGATTCAACTCAATACCCAGAGCCAAAACCGAAGAGAATTACACAAGAGGTCAAGCCTACTAAAAGAAAAGCTACAGAGGAGCCAAAAAGAAATCAGCAAAAATATCAGCCCAAATTTGGCATCCTTGATAAGATATTTGCTTCACGGCGTGAGAAGATTGAAAATGCATGTAACAACCTTTTTATATCAGATCACGAAGCTTGGAAGCAGGAAATTTTAAACATTGAAATTGATCATGCTGCAGCAGTAAAAGACTATGAAGAGGCTTTACAGATGGAAGAACGTGCTTATCAAAGAGAGCTTCGAAAGTGGGAAGGTTTGAATACGGATTATATAAAGAAGCAGATATCGGCAAATGCAGTAATTGACAAAATGCGAGAAGACTACGTTAGCGGTATACCAGAAATAATTATTGAATATTGTGATATGGTATTATCAGCATCTGATTATCCCGATTATTTTCCTAAAGAGTTTGCCATTGATTATAACAATGAAACTAAAATACTACTGGTTGATTATACAATGCCAGCTCCAGAACATATTCCGACACTGAAAGAAGTGAAATATATTCAAGCTAGAGACGAACTTGTTGAGCAACATCTTTCGCAAACGCAACTTTTAAAGTTATATGACGATATTCTGTATAATATCGTACTCCGCACAGTACATGAGCTGTTTGAATCTGATGTTATTAACGCAATAGATACTGTAGTCTTTAATGGTTGGGTAAAATCTCTTGATCGTAGCACAGGAAAAGATATCAACCCTTGTGTTATGTCGTTGCAAGTTAGACGAAATGAGTTTTTAGCGATTAACCTGGCAAATGTTGATCCAAAGGCGTGTTTCAAAAGTTTGAAGGGCGTTGGGAGTTCAAAGCTTCACAGTTTAGCTGCAGTGCCGCCGATAATGCAAATGAGGCGAGAGGACGGGCGATTCGTTTCAGCATATGAGGTCGCAAATACACTTGATCCCTCAATAAATCTTGCTGCCATGGACTGGGAAGATTTTGAGCACCTAATACGAGAAATATTTGAAAAAGAGTTCTCTGTTAATGGCGGTGAAGTTAAAGTTACACAGGCAAGTCGCGACGGAGGAGTGGACGCAGTAGCTTTTGATCCAGATCCAATCCGAGGTGGCAAAATCGTCATTCAAGCAAAACGATATACGAACACTGTTGGCGTTGGAGCCGTCAGGGACCTATATGGTACCGTAATGAACGAAGGCGCAAACAAGGGGATTTTAGTTACCACTTCAGACTACGGTCCTGATTCTTATGAATTTGCCAAAGGCAAACCAATGATTCTTCTAAACGGTGCTAATCTTTTGCATATGCTGGAGAAGCATGGACACAAAGCAAAGATTGACATTCCTGAAGCACGGAAATTAGCCATGTCGCAAGCTGCACTGTGACCCGAAATTATAATGAATACTACAGGAATCTTGGCGTTAACCTAATCAGTCAGCATCGGGTATATGGAGGTATCCTAAAAACTGACTTGTATACCTTGCCCTTATTGCACCTTAAATTAACTGTATTGGAAGTTTGCAGAGTCAGAACTTTACGGTATATTTTACGGTATGATTATTTCTCATCATAAATATATTGCAGTAACAACAAATGCTTAAACTGACTATTCGGCCGACTACCTCGCCACTAAATCAAGGGGTTACGGCTACTGGCTGTAGCCCTTTTTTCCTTTTTTCATTCAGATCCTTCTCGTTACTTGATGCACTCGACATGGCATTGCCTGAGTTTTCCTGATTGCACTCTGTTGTGTACTCAGTTGAGTAAGATTGCTCCCTGGGAGCAGTGGGGTAGTGTGGTTTACCCCGCTTGAAGGCGGCTATGCGTGCTAAAAAAAGCAGTAATTTCAACTATTAATAACATTTATTTTCAATTGAGCGATTAAGGCACAATCGATGCTTATTGTAGAAAGCCAGAATAACTAACGAAGTCACTAACTCGCAAAGGCTGCATCATGAAAACAATCGGATTACCCAAGAAGCAAGGACTATATGATCCCCAGTTCGAGCATGACGCATGCGGCGTCGGTTTCGTCACCAATATCAAGGGGAAGAAGTCACACGAGATCGTCCAGCAGGCCATCACTGTCCTGGCCAACCTGGACCACCGTGGTGCGGTCGGTAGCGAACATAATACCGGCGACGGTGCTGGCATTCTCATCCAGATGCCCGACGCCTTCTTTCGCTCCGTCTGCCCTCAACAGGGTATCGAACTCCCGCCGGTCGGCGACTACGGCGTTGCCATGCTCTTCACTTCGCCGGAAGCCACCGAGCGGAGCGCCGCCAAGCATATCTTCAACCGGATCATTACCGAGGAGGGGCTGACCGTCCTTGGCTGGCGCGAGGTGCCAACCGACAATTCCCTGCTGGGCGATACGGCCAAGGCGGGCGAGCCACTGGTACGGCAGATTTTCTTCAAACGCGATGCCTCGTGCGCCGATGAAGACGCATTCAACCGCAAGCTCTACGTTGTGAATCAGCGGGCTATCCATGAAATCCGCGACAAGGGGGTCGATCCCCACTGGTACATCTCCAGTATGTCGACCCGGACCCTGGTCTACAAGGGGATGCTGATGCCCGCCCAGCTGGACCAGTACTATCCCGACCTGCGCGACCCGGCCATGGAGACGGCCATCGCCGTAGTGCATTCCCGCTTCTCCACCAACACCTTTCCCAGTTGGGACCGGGCTCACCCCTACCATTTTCTGGCCCACAATGGCGAGATCAACACCCTGCGAGGGAATGTGAACTGGATGCATGCCCGCCAGTCCATGTTCAACTCGGAACTGTTCGGCGACGACATCAAGAAACTGTTGCCGGTGATCAATACCAATGGTTCCGACTCCGCCATGTTCGATAACTGCCTCGAATTGCTGGTGCTGTCAGGTCGCTCGCTCCCCCATGCAGTGATGATGATGGTACCTGAGCCGTGGGAGAACCACGAGAACATGAGCAGGGAGAAGCGGGCTTTCTACGAGTACCACGCCTGTCTGATGGAGCCGTGGGACGGCCCGGCGGCCCTCACCTTCACTGATGGCCGGATCATCGGTGCCGTGCTTGACCGGAACGGTCTGCGCCCCTGTCGTTACTACTTAACCGACGACGACCTGGTGATCATGGCGTCCGAGGCCGGGGTCCTGCAGATACCGCCTGAGAAGGTTATCAAGAAAGGACGGTTGCAACCGGGCAAGATGTTCCTGGTAGATACGGTGCAGGGGCGGATCATCTCCGACGAGGAGATCAAGCAGGATCTCGCCACTGCCAAGCCTTACGGTGACTGGGTCAAGGTAAACCACCAGTTGCTGGCGGACCTGCCCAAGTCTTCCAAGGTGCAACCTCTTGAGCATTCCCCACTGTTGCAACGACAAAAGGCATTTGGCTACACCTTTGAGGACCAGCAGACGATCCTCGGCCCGATGGCTACCGATGGCATCCAGCCGCTCGGCTCCATGGGGACCGATACTCCGCTGGCGGTGCTGTCGGAGAAGCCTCAGCTGCTGTACAACTATTTCAAGCAGCTTTTTGCCCAGGTGACCAATCCTCCTATTGACCCGATTCGCGAGGAGATTATTACCGCCACTTCGGTTCGGATCGGCTCCGAATCAAACCTGCTCAAGCCGTCGCCGACCAGCGCCCGCGTGATCAGGCTGGAGCAGCCGATCCTCACCAATGACGATTTGGACAAGCTGCGTAACTTGAGTCGGGCCGGGTTCAAGACCACGACCCTGTCTCTGCTCTTCAAGGCAGCCGATGGTGCTGCGGGAATGGAGCAGGCCTTGGAAAGCCTGTTCAGTACCGCCATTCGCTTTATTGAGTCCGGCACTACCATCCTGATCCTGTCGGATCGGGGGGGCAATGAAGAGTATGCTGCCATCCCGGCCCTGCTGGCCGTGGCCGGCCTGCATCATTACCTGATCCGCACCGCCACCAGAACCCATGTATCGCTGATCCTGGAGTCGGGTGAGCCTCGCGAGGTGCATCACTTCGCGGTCCTGCTCGGGTACGGTGTTACCGCCATCAACCCTTATCTGGCCTTCGAGTCCATCGACGACATGATCCAGCAGGGGATGTTGCCTGGTCTTGACTTCAAGACCGGAGTGAAGAATTTCATCAAGGCCTCGGTCAAGGGGATCGTCAAAACCATGGCCAAGATGGGGATCTCTACCATCCAGAGCTATCGGGGCGCCCAGATTTGCGAGGCGGTCGGCCTGCACCAGTCGGTCATAGACAAATATTTCACCTGGACCCCGTCCCGCATCGGCGGCATCGACCTGAACGGCATTGCCGAAGAGCTGCTGCAGCGTCACCGCAAGGCCTACCCGCAGCGGGTGGCAGTGGAGCCGACCCTTGATCCGGGCGGGCAGTACCAGTGGCGCAAGGACGGGGAGGAGCACCTCTTCAACCCTCTGACCATCCAGTCGTTGCAGAAGGCGACCCGTACTGGCGACTACCAGGAGTTCAAGGTTTTCTCCAGCTTGATCGACGACCAGAACGAGCGGCTCTACACCCTGCGGGGCCTGCTGGACTTCAACACCGAAATCCGGGTGCCGGTATCGATCGACGAAGTGGAGCCGGTAGAAGAGATCATGAAGCGCTTCAAGACCGGCGCCATGTCCTACGGCTCCATCAGCCAGGAAGCCCACGAAGCACTGGCCATCGCCATGAACCGGATCGGCGGCCGTTCCAATACCGGAGAAGGTGGCGAGGACCCGGTACGTTTCACCTGGACCAATGAGCAAGGGGACTCCAAGAACAGCGCCATCAAACAGGTTGCATCCGGCCGGTTCGGCGTCACCAGCAACTACCTGACCAATGCCGCGGAACTGCAGATCAAGATGGCCCAGGGGGCCAAGCCGGGCGAAGGTGGCGAACTGCCGGGCCACAAGGTCTACCCGTGGGTGGCCAAGACCCGGCATACCACGCCGGGCGTCGGTCTGGTATCGCCGCCGCCGCATCACGACATCTACTCCATCGAGGATCTGGCGGAACTGATTCACGACTTGAAGAACGCCAACCGCCGTGCCCGGATCAGCGTCAAGCTTGTTTCCGAGGTAGGGGTCGGCACCATTGCGGCCGGGGTGGCCAAAGCCCATGCCGACGTGGTGCTGATCAGCGGTTACGACGGCGGCACCGGTGCTTCGCCGCTCTCCAGCATCAAGCACGCCGGCCTGCCGTGGGAGCTCGGCCTGGCGGAAACCCACCAGACCCTGGTACTGAATAACCTGCGCAGCCGGATCATCGTCGAGGTGGACGGCCAACTCAAGACCGGCCGGGACGTGGCCATCGCCGCTCTGCTAGGGGCAGAGGAATTCGGCTTTGCCACCGCACCGTTGGTGACCCTCGGTTGCACCATGATGCGGGTCTGCCACAGCAACACCTGTCCCACCGGCGTTGCCACCCAGGACCCGGTCCTGCGGGCCAAATTCGCCGGCAAGCCGGAGTACGTAGTCAACTACATGCGCTTTGTGGCCCAGGAAGTCCGGGAGATCATGGCCGAACTCGGCTTCCGGACCTTCAACGAAATGGTCGGCCGGGCCAACCGCCTGGAGCCGAAGCGGGCCGTCGCCCACTGGAAAGCCCGTGGTTTGGACTTCAGCAACATCCTTTACCAGCCGGAAATGGGGATCAATGGGAGCCGCTACTGTACTGAAACCCAGGACCATGGCCTGGACAAGTCTCTTGACATTACCCGGCTGCTGGCAATTTGCCAGCCGGCCATCGAGAAGGGTGAAAAGGTCACAGCCGAACTGCCTATTACCAACATCGATCGGGTGGTCGGGACCATCGTCGGCAACGAGATCACCCGCGCCTTTGGCGCAGACGGGTTGCCCGACGACACTATCAGGCTCAAGTTTACCGGTTCAGCCGGTCAAAGCTTCGGTGCCTTCGTCCCCAAAGGAATGACGCTGGAACTGGCCGGCGATGCCAATGATTATGTGGGTAAAGGGCTCTCCGGCGGGACCATCGTCATCTATCCGCCTGTCGGGTCGAAATTCAAGGCGGAAGAAAATATTATCGTCGGCAACGTGGCTTTCTACGGTGCGACCAGCGGCACCGCTTACATCAGCGGAATTGCCGGAGAACGGTTCTGCGTACGCAATTCCGGGGTCAATGCGGTGGTTGAAGGGGTCGGCGACCATGGCTGCGAGTACATGACCGGCGGCACCGTGGTGGTGTTGGGGGAAACCGGCCGCAACTTCGCTGCCGGCATGAGCGGCGGCATTGCTTATGTACTTGACAATGACGGGCAGTTCCGGACCCATTGCAACACTGAGATGGTGGCCTTGGAGCACCTTGATGACAAGGACCTGGCAACCCTCAAGGCTATGATCGAGCAGCATGCCCAGCTGACTGACAGTGCCCGGGCAACGATCATCCTGCTCAACTGGCGGACCTATGCCCATAAATTTGTCAAGGTCATGCCGATGGATTACAAGCGGGTCCTCCAGTCCCTGGAGCGGGCGGAAGCCGCGGGACTCTCCGGAGACGAGGCACTGGCGGCGGCATTCGAGGAAAATGCCGCTCAAGCAGGTCATTAATCGAGAGTTACTTTTTTAGATAGGATAGAGCTATGGGAAAACCAACCGGATTCATGGAATACAATCGCGAGCTACCGGCTGATCGCGAGCCGCTGGAGCGACTTAAAGACTGGAATGAGTTTCATCTGCATCTCCCGGAGCAGGCGCTTCGCACCCAGGGGGCCCGCTGCATGGATTGCGGCATTCCGTTCTGCCATACCGGCATGCTGGTGAGCGGCATGGCCTGCGGTTGTCCGATCAACAACCTGATCCCTGACTGGAACGATCTGGTCTACCGCGGTCTCTGGCGCCAGGCGCTGGACCGGTTGCATCGGACCAACAACTTTCCGGAGTTCACCGGCCGGGTCTGTCCGGCCCCGTGCGAGGGGTCATGCACCCTTGGCGCCACAGAACCTGCGGTCACCATCAAGAACATCGAGGTCAGCATCGTTGACCGCGCCTGGCAGGAAGGGTGGATCACCCCTTGCCCACCGCAAAACCGGACCGGCAAGAAGGTGGCAGTGGTCGGCTCCGGGCCGGCCGGTCTCTCGGCCGCCGCCCAGCTGAACAAGGCTGGACACCAGGTGACGGTATTCGAGCGGGCCGACCTCCCTGGCGGACTCTTGATGTACGGCATCCCCAACATGAAGCTGGACAAGCGGGACGTAGTGCTGCGCCGGATTCAACTGCTGGAGGCCGAGCAGATCACCTTTGTCTGCAACACGAACATCGGCAGCGCCGACTATCCTGTCGAGAAACTCCGTAGTGAATTCGATGCCGTTGTCCTTGCTACTGGCGCCACCCTCCCCCGCGACCTCCCCATCGAGGGGCGCTCGCTCAAAGGGATCCACTTTGCCATGGATTTCCTTACCGCCAATACCAAGGCGCTCCTCAATGAAGGAGCAGACTATATTTCAGCCGCGGGTAAGGATGTGATCATTATCGGCGGCGGCGATACCGGCACCGACTGCGTCGGAACCTCCCTGCGCCATGGCTGTAACTCGGTGGTGCAGCTTGAGATCATGCCCCGCTTCCCCGACAGCCGCGCCGATGACAATCCCTGGCCCGAGTGGCCCAAGACCCACAAGGTCGATTACGGCCAGGAAGAGGCTGCCGCTAAATTCGGTGCTGACCCGCGGGTGTTCCAGACCACGGCGACCAGATTCGAAGGCGATGCGGACGGCAACGTCACTGCCATTCATACCGTTCAGGTTCAGTGGGAGAAAAATGCCCAGGGGCAGTTTGCGCCCATTCCGGTACCCGGGACTGAGCAGGTTCGGCCGGCCAGCCTGGTGCTGTTGGCCATGGGCTTTCTGGGACCAGAGCAGGAACTCCCAGGTGCGCTCGGTCTTGAACGGGACGGCCGGAGCAATATCAAGGCGGACTATGGCCGCTATGCCACCAGCGTCGAGGGTGTTTTTGCCGCCGGCGACTGCCGCCGCGGGCAGAGTCTCGTGGTCTGGGCCTTCAACGAGGGGCGGGGCGCGGCGCGAGAGTGCGACCGCTACCTGATGGGGACAACGGAACTGCCCTGAACGTAGCAGAATATCGAAGGGCCGGCTTCAGACCGGCCCTTCTTTCGTTTAGTTTACGCAAACATGCTTTTGCTTCTCGGCTTGATCAGTCATCCCCCTCATCGCCTGCCATAGTATCGATATGCCCTCTTTCTGCCATTGTTTTATGGGCTCCGAGCCAGACACTCACGACCAAACCGGCAGAAATGAGCATGGTCAGCAGCATGCCGAATTTCAATCCGTAAAATTCCCAGCCGATGCTTGTCATGATCATTACCTCCTTTTCAGCTACTTCTTTCTGATAACATTATATCACTGAATATTCAGAAAAGTGTATGTGCTTTAGACAATGCCGCCGCAGAGATAATCATGGCAAAATGATGACAATATCTTGGAAATCCTTGACAAATCAGAGTGTCACGGTATTTTAAAAGGCACTAATCGCTTGATGTATACAATATGATTCGAGGCGGCGCTATGGCAAAGACCGATAAACGATGCAACATAAAGCTCTTATCCTGTAAAGGAATGATCAGCGCATTGTCGTTGCTCGCACTGGCCCTGCCTGCGGATGCGGCCAGGAAACCGGCGCATCTTGAAGCTGAACTGGCTTTGGCCACCACCAGGGAAGACTTGCAACTCTTCTGGGATGAAAAAGACCTGATCGTGGAATCCGCCACCCGCACCGACAAGCCGCTCTCCCAGACTGCGGAGAACATGGTGGTGATCACCGCTGAAGAGATCGAGAAGATGAACGCCCACTCGGTGGATGAGGTACTGAGCCGGGTGCCGGGGGTGTTCGTCGATTTCGGCCAGCCAGATTTCGTTACTACTTCCGGACTCTATATCCAGGGATCCAAATCGACCCAGGTGGCGGTCAAGATCGACGGTGTGCCGCTTAACCTCCTCTCCGGCGACATCGCAATGACATTTGAGGTGCCGCTGCAGATCATCGAGCGGATCGAGATCGTCAAAGGGGCCGCCTCCTCGGCCTGGGGTTCGGCGCTCGGCGGGGTGATCAACATCATTACCAAGGAGACCGGCGATACCGTCCTGCCACGAGGCGGTCTGTACGGCTCTATCGGCGAGGCCAAATCGCTGGATTATGGCGGTGAACTGTCGGGCAAGGCCGGGCCGGTGGGGTACTATCTGCATGCCGGTCGCCAGGAGTCGCAGGGGTTGCGCGTTAACCATCTCCTTAAAAACACCCTGTTCGGCAAGCTGACTGCTACCCCGACCAGCGACTTGACCCTGACCGTCAGCTCCGGTTTCATGGACCCGGACATCAGCTATGCCCCGCCGAAGGCGTTCAAGTTTGGCGAAAACCTGAAAGGGCGTCTTGACTCCAGCATTTTTTTCATTAACAGCGTGGCGGCTTACCGCTTCAGCGATGAACTGAGCCTGCATGTCAACCTTCATTCTATAAGGCTGGCAAATGACTCCACCTCGACCATGATCCAGTCGAACCGGCTGTATAACGGCAACAGGTCAGCTGACAAGACCATAGGCGGCGACATCCGCCTGACCTACAGCAGCGGCATCCACAACGCGGTGCTCGGGGGAGAGGCGAGCAACGGCGATACAGAAGTCACCACCCAATTCGGCCCGATCCTGTCGGCGGCGCTCGGCCTTCCAGCCAACAGCACGGTTTACCCGGATATCACCCGCTCGGCAGTCTATGCCAACGACACCGTGACCATTGGCCCGGTAAGCGTTACCCCCGGCATTCGCTATGACCACAACGATATTGCCGGTGGTTTTGTCTCGCCGAGCCTGGGGTTCGCCTGGAAAGTGGCTGACCGCACCGTGGCCAGGGCCTCGGTGGCTAGGGGGTTCACAACCCCAGTGCTGACACAGATGCAGGGGGGCGGGCCGATGCTCACCCCCAATCCGGATCTCAAGCCGGAGCAGGTATGGTCATACCAGGCCGGTATCGAGACCGGTGCCCTTGATTACCTGAACCTCTCAGCCACCTATTTTCGGCACGACGTGAAGGACGAACTGACCCAAACTGTTCTGTCGCCCATTATGGTTTACACCGTGAATGGTGGTAAAGTCACCCGGCAAGGGTACGAACTGGGGGCTGAGACTGTTCCGTTTTATTATTTGTCGCTGAAAGCGGCATTTAGCTATGTACGGATCAGCCCGGATTCCGATCTTTCGGGGCAGGATAATTACGTGACCCAGTTGCGGCTCCGCTACGATGACCGGAAATCGCTGAATATCGATCTCTACGGCCAGCAGACCTGGTGGAACCTGGTTAACTCGCAACCGGCGCAAGGAGCTAAATACAACAACTTCATCTGGGACCTGACCGCCACCAAGCGGTTCCAGCTTACCGATACCACGACAGCGGAGATTTTCGGCACTGTCCACAACATGTTCAGCGGCTCGTCGTACACCTATTATTTGTATGAGAATCCCCAGCGCTGGGTTGAAGGCGGGGTACGGTTCAAATTCTGATCCCGATTGTCGCCCTCGGTGCAGGCCATCTTTTAAGAAAGCCCCTCTCTGTGCGCTCCCCGGCCGATGAGGCATGGAACCGGTGGGTGCCCTTTCATGTAAATCGCCTTGACATTTCGCGCTGTTACGCGTATTGGTGGTCGCAGTTGCGAAGCTAATGAGAATGGAATCCCTGGAATAATGAACTGCTCAACTCCCCGAATTTTTCGTCTTGTTTTTGCTTTGTTGTTTGCCGCTATCATCTCCGGTAATGCCAGTGCCGCCGAGGTGGTGCTGGTTGGGGATACTCAGCTGAAGCCGGCGCTGGATATTATTGCCGGGGTCAAAAAAACTCTTTCTGCCTCACTGCGGGTCTATTCGCCGGCAGAGGTCAAAGGCCGGCTCAAGAGCATCGTGGAACGGGAAGAGGCCAAGGTTGTCATTGCGCTCGGCAAGGAGCCGCTTAGCGAAGCAATGACGCTGCCGCCTTCTATTCCGGTCATCTTCGACCTTGTGGTCACTCCGCCGGCGGTGAATCGCCCCAATACAACCGGATTTTACCTGGCTACCCCGGTGCGACCATATGCCGAGCTACTGAGAAACCATCTGCAGACCATCAAGCGGATCGCCGTGGTCGGGAGCCGTGAGCAGCTGAGTATCCTGGCCCGCGAGCGGATTCCACTCTTTGAGTCCTATAGCGTAAGAACCCCCTACGAACTGGTCAACACCGTGCGTCAGTTGGATGAGGCGGATGCGATCCTGCTGCTCCCCGACGCCTCGTTGCTGACCACTGCGGCCATGGATGAGGCGTATCTCCTTTCGTTCCGCCGCGGGATTCCGCTGCTGGGGATTTCAGAAAAGCATGTCAAGCAGGGGGCGCTTCTGGCCCTGGTTGTCGATATGATAGGCGTGGGCAAAACCATCGGCGAATACGCCACCAAGGCGTTGCATGGGGTCAACATCGGCCAGTTTGCCCCAGCGCCGGGTAAACGGTTCGAGCTGTACCTGAATACCGATACCGCCCGACGCATGAAGATCACCCTCCCCGAACAGATGGTGAAGACCGCCAAAAGGACCTTCCCATGAGGATGTCCTTCAGAACGAAGGCACTCCTGTTTGTAATCCCTGTGCTGGTGCTGATCTCCCTCAGCTACACCTACGAGTCGCTTCGCATCGAAAAACGGATCATCAGAAGCGAAATCCTCAAGCGAGCTGAAACCATAACCACTCTTGCCACGAAAACCGGCGAACTGCCGCTTCTCTCGCTCAACCAGGAGCAGATAGCCAACGCGGTTGCCTTTCTTAAAGCCAATTCCGAAGTATCTTCAGTAACTTTTTACGATGCCAATCACCAGGTTCTGCTGCACGACGGGGCACCGGCAGCGACCAAGGCGCCGGAGGTCAGTCATAATGCCCCGGTCTCCATGGTGGAGGGAGACGATTATTTCCTGTTCTTTGCGCCGATCAATGCGGTCAAGGCCAAGGACGAACTGGCTTTTATCGGCAGCGGCGAAATGTCGGAAAAGGTGCTGCAGAATATCGGCTGGATCAGGCTCGGCTTCTCAAAAAAGTCAATGCGTCAGACCGAGCAGAAACTGGTTGTTCAAGGGTTGGGGCTGGCGGCGTTCTTTACGTTGTTGGGCTCGATCCTGGTCTATGTGTTGATAAGCATGGCTACCCGACCTTTGGCGCGAATCGTGGCCGTTGCCAATGATATTGCCCGCGGCGACCTGAGCCGTAATATCGAAATCGAACGGACCGATGAGCTGGGCGCCCTGGCGTTGGCTTTTTTCAGCATGAAGAATACAATTCGCCAGGTGCTCCGGGAAACCGAGACCATTATCAGCGGAGTGCAGGCCGGAAATCTGGCAGTACGGAGCAGTGCGGAGCAGTTCCAGGGGGAATGGCGTGACCTGATCGAAGGGGTCAATCACCTTACCGACGCCTTTTCAACGGCCAATACCGAGCTGCAAGCGACCAATGTGGAGTTGAAACTGGCCAAGGAGCAGGCCGAGGCTGCCAACCGCGCCAAGAGTGATTTTCTCTCCAGCATGAGCCATGAACTACGGACGCCGCTCAATGCCATCCTGGGGTATGCCCAGATCCTCAAGCGCCAGAAAAATATGACAGAGCCCCAGCGGCAGCAGCTGGAAATCATGCATAGCAGCGGCGAGCATTTGCTGACGCTGATCAACGACATCCTGGATGTGGGGAAGATCGAAGCGGACAAGATGGAGATTGAGGCCGTCACCTTTGATTTGCCGGCTTTATTGAGACAGGTCTTTAACCTAACCAAGCTTAATGCCGAAGAGAAAGAACTGGGGTTCGATTATCTGGCCGACACGCCGCTGCCCTCTTATGTGCGGGGAGATGAGCGCAAACTCCGGCAGATCCTGCTCAACCTGCTTTCCAATGCGGTAAAGTATACGAACCGCGGCAATGTCAAAATGCGTGTCAGTTATGACATCGCTGGCGAAGGGGTGTTTCGCTGCGAAATAGAGGATACCGGGATCGGTATCCCTCCTGATAAGCTGGAAGCGGTTTTCGAGCCGTTCTACCAGTTGCCGGCAGATCGGAAAATCCGCGAAGGGACCGGCCTGGGGCTGAACATTACCAAACGCCTGCTGGCGCTGATGCATGGCCGAATCACTGTGGAGAGCGAGCCGGGCCGCGGCAGCAATTTCTGCATCGAGGTGGAATTGCCGTCGATCATGGATGATGATGCGCCATTGGCAGCTGCAGAGTTGCATGTCACCGGCTATCGGGGCGATCCGAAGCATATTCTGGTCGTTGATGACAATATCGGCAATGCTGCACTATTCGTTTCGCTGTTGGAGCCGCTTGGCTTCGAAATTGATACGGCCAGGAACGGTCTGGAGGCGTTACAGCGGGTTGAGGAGCGTCGGCCGGATCTGGTGCTGATTGATCTGGTGATGCCGGAAATGGATGGCCTGGAAGCGGTCACCGCAATGAGGCGAAAACCAGAGCTGGCTGCCACCAAGATAATCGGAGCCTCGGCAACGGTGACAGAGAGTGTTGACAAGGAAGAGTTTGTGGCGGTGTGCGACGCCTTCGTGGTGAAACCGGTCCGCATTGACCTCTTGTTAGAGAAGATCGGCGACTTGCTCGGGATCGAGTGGCAAACAGAGAAGCCTGAATGGCTGAGGGCCAGCGTCAGGGATGCTGACAAGGATGATGCTCCCTTTGCAGTTCCTTCGCCTCAGGAGCTGGAAAATCTGCATGATCTGGCTCTGAGGGGCGATATGTCCCGGATTGTTGAATGGGCCGTTGAGCTGGAACGGAAAAATGCCGCTTATGCATCTTTTGCTGCCAAGTTGCGGGAGTTGGCGGGAGGATTCAGGTCAAAAGCGATCCTGGCGCTGGTAGAACAGTATCGAGGTGGTGAATCATGATAAATGGTAAAGAGAAACAGGTCATCCTGACGGTTGATGACGATCCCAACAATCTGGCCGTTGTTATGGATTGCCTGACTGAGTGCAATTACACCATCCTCGTTGCCGAGGATGGTGAGAGCGCTATTGCCCGGGCTGACTATGCCAAGCCGGACCTGATTCTGCTCGATGTCATGATGCCTGGCATCGACGGCTTTGAGACCTGCCGCAGGTTGAAGGCCCAGAGAAGCACGCGGGAGATCCCGGTGATCTTCATGACTGCTTTGGCGGAAACCGGGCATAAGGTCAAAGGCCTTGAGGCAGGGGGTGTCGATTACATTACCAAGCCTTTTCATCGCGAAGAGCTGCTGGCCCGAATTGCTGTGCATCTTCAGCTCAGAGAGCTGACCTCCCGGCTGAGTGAAGCAAACGAAACCCTGGAGAAAAAGGTTTACGAGCGGACCCTTGACCTGGCCATAGCCAATAGTGAGCTGGAACAGGAAATTGCCGACCGTCAAGCTGCCCAGGAACAGCTTCAGGAAAAGGCTGCCGCGCTCGAAGAAAAGATTGCGGAGCTGCAGCAGACCCAGTTGGCGCTAGGCAAAAGCGAAAGAAAATTTCGTGCAGTATTCAACCAGACCTTTGAGTTGATGGGACTGCTGGCTCCTGAGGGGTCGTTGCTGGAGGCCAATCATACCGCACTGGCTTTTTGCGGTGCCGACGAGGCAGAAGTCATTGGCAAACCTTTCTGGGAGACTCCGTTGTGGTCTTACTCCGAGGAACAGCGGGCAAAAGTTCGCAATGCCGTGGCAGAGGCCGCTGCCGGCGAGATTATGCGTTTCGAGGCCGAGTATCGGGATGCGGCCGGCAAGATCAGTTTCATCGACTTTTCTCTGAAGCCGCTGATGAACGATGACGGTCAGCTCCTGATGTTGATCGCCGAAGGGCGCGACATCACCTCCAACAAAAAACTTGAAAATGAACTGCGCCAGGCACAGAAGATGGAAGCGATCGGCACCCTGGCGGCTGGTATCGCTTACGACTTCAATAATATCCTTACCTCCATTGTCGGCAATACTGAAATGGCCCTAGATCAAATGCCGGTCGATGACCCGGCGCGGCGCAATATCGAACGGGTGCGGCAATCAGGTTTCCGTGCCACTGATCTGGTCAAACAGATTTTGACCTTCAGCAGGCAGGCGGAGCAGGAGCGCAAACCGGTACTGTTGGCAGAAACCATCAAGGAAGTTTTCAACCTGTTGCGCTCGACTTTGCCGTCTACTATCGACATCCGCACTACCAGCGAAATCGACCCGCTGGATAGCATGGTGTTGGCTGATTCGACCCAATTGCATCAGGTGATGATGAACCTCTGCACCAACGCTGCCCATGCGATGCGCGCCGAGGGGGGCGTGTTGGCAATCGGCCTGGATGAGACAATGGTGGATGCCTCGCTGGCCTCCCGCTATCCAGACCTGAAGCCGGGACCGCATCTTGTCCTGACGGTGAGCGACACCGGCCAAGGGATGGACTCCTCGACCGTCGCCCGGATCTTTGACCCGTACTTCACGACGAAGAAACCGGGCGAAGGCACCGGCCTTGGACTTTCGGTAACACTGGGTATCGTCCAGGGCCATGGGGGGGCAATTTCCGTCTACAGTGAGCCGGGTCACGGGGCCCGATTTAAGATATATCTCCCAAAGGCCAAGGAGAAGACGGAACAGGTGGTTGTCGAGACAGCGACCTCGCTGCCCACAGGGGATGAACGGATCCTTTTCGTTGACGATGAACAGCTCCTTGCCGACATGGCTAAGGAGATGCTGCAACCCCTTGGCTATCAGGTCGCCGCTGGAACCAACAGCATTGAAACCCTGGAGTGCTTCAAAGCGCAACCTTTGGCGTACGATCTGGTGATCACTGATATGACCATGCCGGGTCTGACCGGTCGGGAGTTGGCCAGGGAGCTTTTAGCTGTTCGTCCGGATATTCCGATCATCATGTGTTCGGGTTTTACCGAGTTTGTCAATGCGGAAGAGGCAAGAGAAGCCGGGATCCGTGAGTTTATCATGAAACCTTATACTACCGGGAGCCTTGCCAAAACCGTACGCAGGGCCTTGGATGGCGACAGTTGAAAGAGTGATTGCTAACGTCAATCCAGAAAAACCAATATTTGCAGTGCCTGAGCGCCCCGGAACCACGGGGCGTTTTTTTGTGCATGCTTGACTGATGCGCCCATTTCCGGCATCAGCTTCACCTCTGTCGGATTGCCCTTGACATAACCCTTATCGGAGAGAAACTTTAGCTGATTGTTCAACTTTCATTTATCGGATCGCCATGTTCACCGGATTAAAAAATCTCAGGCTGAGCGTCAAAATCGCCATGCTTGGCGCCGGCAGTGTTCTTGTCACTGCTACCGCCCTGGTCCTGTTGGCATTGTGGCAAAGCAATCAATATAACTCGCTGGCACAATCCGAAGTGGACAAGCTGATCACCTCAGATTTCAATCATGTCACCGAAGGGGTGTACAACCTCGTCAGAACCCAGCATGAAGCCGCCCTGGAGCGCTTGAATAGGCCGCTCAAGGTAAGCGATGAACAGGCAATAGCCGCCCATGTTCGCCGACGGATACTGAGTATTAAGTTGGGGAAGACCGGCTATGTCTATCTACTGAAAGGCAAGGGCTCGAACCGGGGGAGCTATGTCATCTCCCAGAAAGGCGAACGCGACGGGGAAAACATCTGGGAGACCAAGGACTCTGACGGCCGACCGGTTATCAAGAGCATTATCGCCAAGGCGATTGCCTTAAAGCCGGAAGAGTTTGCCTCTGAGCGCTACCGCTGGCAGAATCCTGGAGAGCTGCAACCGCGATGGAAAATAGCACAGCTCGCCTATTACGAGCCTCTCGACTGGGTAATCGGCTCAAGTGCTTACGAAGACGAACTGCAGACGTACAAGGAGGTGCTGAACCAAGGCCAGAACCGATTGATGAAAACGTTGGGGATTGCCGGAGCAATCATCTCCTTGTTAATTGGCCTGCTCGGCGTTGCCCTCGCGTTGACCATCGCCCGTCCGATAAAGCAGTTGAAGCGAGGCGTTGAGACCATAATCGACGGCAACCTTGACCAGGTATTGGCGGTAAACGCAACTGACGAAATCGGTTCCCTGACCCAATTATTCAACATCATGACCGCTAGGCTCAAGGAGACCCACGAAGAGATCCGGCAGATGGTCGCAGGGGTTGTCGAGAGTGAAGAACTGCTGCGGCTGGCCGAGGAGATCTCCCATGTCGGATCCTGGTCGCACGACCTCGCAACCGACAAACTTTCCTGGTCTGACGAGGTGTTCCGCATTGTCGGCCTTGAGCCGCAATCGATCGAGCCGACTTATGATGCTTTTCTCGCCATGGTTCACCCGGAAGACCGGGCGCTGGTCAAATCGGCATATTTAGAATCGGTTGCTGCCGGCAACAGCAGTTATGAGATCGAGCACCGGATCATCCGGGAGAAATCAGGGGAGGTCCGGGTGGTGCTGGAGCGCTGTTTCCATGTCTGCGACAGCGCTGGGCAAATCATCAAGTCCACCGGCATGGTGCACGACATTACCGAGCGCAAGCAGGTTGAGGCGGCGCTTGAGCGACGGATTATGTCGCTGACCAGGCCTCTGGACGAAAACTGGAGCATTGATTTTGAAGACCTGTTCAATCTGAGCGATATCCAGAGGTTGCAGGATGAATTTGCCAAGGCTACCGGGGTAGCTTCGATAATCACCTATCCGGACGGCACTCCGATTACGCAACCGAGCGGTTTCTGCCGACTGTGCATCGACATTATTCGTCAAACAGAGAAGGGGCTGGCAAACTGCTATAAATCCGACGCAATGCTGGGGCGCCTTTCTCACAATGGCCCGGCAATCCAGCCATGCATGAGTGGCGGCCTGTGGGACGCCGGCGCCGGTATTTCGGTCGGCGGTCGGCATATCGCCAACTGGCTCATCGGCCAGGTGCGCGACGAAACGCAGACCGAGGAGCGGATGCGTGAGTATGCCCGAGAGATCGGCGCCGACGAACAGGAGTTGATCGCAGCGTTTCGCGAAGTCCCTGCCATGTCGCAGCAACAGTTCGAGGCTGTTGCCGGTGCCCTTTTCACCCTGGCCAATCAGCTCTCCACAACAGCTTATCAGAATGTGCAGCAGGCGCGGTTCATCGCCGAGCGCAAGCAGATGGAAACGGAACTGCATCTCCTGAATTCGGAGCTGGAGCAGCGGGTAGCGGTGAGAACCGCTGAACTTGAGCGGATGAACATTGAACTTGAGAGCTTCTGTTACTCGATTTCCCATGAGATTCGGGCGCCTATTGCCAGGTTGGCCGGGTTCAGCAGTACCATAAAAGAGATTGCCGATAACCCGGACCCCGAGCTGCTTGTTTACTGCGCCGAGCGGATTGAAACAGCCAGCAACCGCCTTCGTACGGTCATCGACAGCTTGTTGACCCTCAATCGCCTGTCTCGTGCCGAGATCACGCTAATGCCGGTCAATCTCTCCGAGATAGCAGTGCAGGTAATGAACGAACTGCTTGAGGACAGTAGCCGGCGCAGCATTGAGCAAAACATCTGCCAGGGGATTGTTGTCCTCGGAGACCCAGATATGCTGGAAATCTGCATGAGGAATCTCTTGGGCAATGCCATCAAATACACGGAAAAGACACAAAAGGCTGTTGTCGAATTCGGGCAGGCCGGCACAGGCACAGAGCATGTCTATTTCGTCAGGGACAATGGGGCAGGGTTTGACATGGAGGGGAGTAAAAACCTGTTCGTCCCTTTCTGCCGCCTTCACTCAGTAGAGGAGTTCGAAGGGATCGGTATCGGTCTGGCAACAGTGCAGCGGATTATTGAAAAACATGGCGGGAAAATCTGGGCAGAGGCGACGCCCGACAAGGGGGCGACCTTTTTCTTCACCCTCAAATCCTGACATGCCAGGAGTGGCTATCGGTAGCTTTTCCTCCGGAAAAGACCGGTCTTGATCGAAGCGATACGATCGAGAAACAGAACCCCGTCCAGGTGGTCCATTTCATGCTGCAGGGCAACCGCCTCGAATCCGGTTGCCTCCAGCTCACATGCGATACCTTGCTCGTTGAGGTAACGGATGACAACCCTGGTCGATCGGGCCACATCACCGGTATAGTCCGGCACGCTCATGCACCCTTCCCGCATAAACGCTTCCCCGTCGCGCTCAACAATCTCCGGGTTGATCAGGGCCAGCAGGCCATGGTTGTTCTCTTTGCCGAGCTTGCTGTTGGAGACATCCACCACGCAGACCCGCAGGGAAACCCCGATCTGCGGGGCAGCAACCCCGACTGAGCCGGGGCCTTCGCGCATGGTGTCGATCAGGTCCTCCAACAGCCCCTTGATTTCGTCATCAACGGTCTCCACGGCGCGAGCCATCTTCTTCAGGATCGGATGGGGGTATAGCAGTATCTTCTGGCTGGGCATGTGATCAGAGGGCGACCGGCGTGATGCTACGCACGGTAATCTCCACCTTCAACTCCTTCCGCAGATTTTCCAGCAGGCCGGATACCGTGTCGATGGTAACCCCGTCCGGCAGGGTAGCCTCCAGCATCAGCACATAGACCGGTTCTTCGACCGTGCCGATCAGCTTGGTATTCAGGTCGGCGATGTTGACCCGATGATCGGCCAGCACCCTGGTGACCCGGTAGACGATCCCGGGCTGATCAGAGCCGTACACCGAAATCAGGCACAACTCCCCCTCCTCCTTGATCGGGCAGATCTCTGCCTCCGAGAGGGTGCGGACATAGGTGACCAGGCCGGTCCGCTCATGCAGCTCCTTGAATTCGTCAACCAGTTTTGCCTTGGTGAACGGCTTTTCGTGGGAAACAATCAGGATCATGGCAAAATCGCCGCCGAGCATGGTGCAGCTCGAATCCTCGATGTTGCAGCCCAGGCGAAACAGCACTTCGGTAACATCGGCCACAATCCCGGGCCGATCCTTGCTGATAATGGTCACGGCGAAATGAACCAGGTTTTCCTTGCGACAATGGGTCATAAGCGTTACTCCCTCTGGAACTACAGCTTGTTGATAAACACTTCCCGCGGCTTACTGGTGCCGTCGGAGGGGCCGACGATCCCTTCCTGTTCCATCTTCTCGATGATTCTCGCCGCCCGGTTGTAGCCGATCCGCAGGCGGCGCTGGATCATGGAGATTGAGGCTTGCTTGGCCTCGGCCACCAGGGCTACGGCGTCGTCGTAGCGTTCGTCGAGCTCTTCATCGTCACTGCTGCTCTTGTCGTCACCGACTTTCACTTCGAGGATTCGTTTATCGTAAATCGGTTTCCCCTGCTTCTTGAGGAAATCGACTACCCGCTGCACTTCGGCATCGGAGACAAAGGCGCCGTGGCTCCGTTGCAGCTTGGAGGTGCCTGGCGGCAGGAACAGCATGTCGCCCGCTCCAAGGAGCGATTCCGCGCCGTTGCAGTCGAGGATGGTGCGCGAGTCAATCTTGCTCGATACCTGGAATGAGACCCTGGCCGGGAAGTTGGCTTTGATCAGGCCGGTGATGACATCCACCGACGGTCGCTGGGTGGCAAGAATCAGGTGGATGCCGGCGGCGCGGGCCATCTGGGCCAGCCGTGCAATCGACTCTTCGATCTCCCGGCCGGCCACCATCATCAGGTCGGCCAGTTCGTCGACAATGACGACAATGTACGGCAGGTGACCGTGCTCCAGCTCTTCTTCCTTGTCGAGAAAGGCCTGGATGGCGGCATCATCGGTCTCCGGTTCCACGACCTCGTCAACAACGACGATATCCTGGGCCTTGAGCTCTTCGATCTCTTTTTCCTGCTTTTCCAGGGTCTTGTTGTAGGAGTCGATATTCCGGACCCCTTTGTCGGCCATGAGGCGATAACGCCGCCCCATCTCCTCCACTGCCCAGCGGAGCGAGATGGACGCCTTCTTCGGGTTGGTCACTACCGGCAGCAGCAGATGGGGGATGCCGTCATAGACCGAAAGCTCCAGCATCTTGGGATCGACCATGATGATCCGGACATCCTTCGGCGTGTAGGTGTAGAGGAGCGACAGGATCATGGTGTTGATCGAGACCGATTTGCCGGAACCGGTGGCGCCGGCCACCAGCAGGTGCGGCATCTTGGCCAGGTCGGTCACCAGTGGCAGACCGGCGATATCTTTTCCCAGAGCCAGCGGCAGCTTGTATTTCCCCTTCTGGAAATCCTCGCTGGTGAAGATTTCCTTGAGCGCCACCATCTCCCGGTCGCGGTTGGGCAGCTCGATGCCGACCACCCCTTTGCCCGGAATCGGCGCGACGATCCGGATGGAGAGCGCCTGGAGCGCCATGGAGAGGTCATCGGCCAGCCCGGCGATCTTGCTGACCTTGATCCCCGGTCCCGGAGCGAATTCGTACATGGTGACCACCGGGCCGGGACAGATCTCCACCACTTCACCATCCACGCCGAAATCGCGGAGTTTTTTCTCCAGCAACCGGGCGTTCATGGTAAGCACTTCCTTGTCCACCTTGCGGTTGCTCGCCTGCGGAGCATCAAGCAGCGACAGCGGCGGGGTACGGAAACCATCCTCGCTCTTGGCGAATTCGAACAGCTCCTGCTGGGGTTTTAGCTTGTCGGACTCCTGTTTTTCCTTCTTTACCGATTTCGGCGGCACCGGGATGTTTACCTGAACCGGCTTGATCACCGGTTCGGGCTTGTCGGGATCCTTGGCCCTGGTATCTTTCATGATCTCCCGGTTCAGGGCCTTTTTCTCGCGGTACCGTGCCCAGCGATCTCCCATGGCATTGATCCACCAGTCAGCGAACAGGACAAAAGAGAAGCGCGACATGATAGTGATCGAAGCGGCCAGAACCGGCAGCAGCAACAGCAGCGCCCCGGCAACCCCCAGCAGCCCCTTGAGCATGGCGGCGGTTTTGTAACCAATGGCCCCGCCGGTCGGAACGCGCTGGCCGAACAGGGTGGTAAATTCGATATTGAAGGCGAACAGGGCCGACACCGAAACCATCAGGCCAAAGAAGGCAATGACCTTGTACACCGTTATCTTAAGCTCTTTGAAGCGGAGCAGGCGGTATGCGGTATAGAGCATGGCGCCGGCAATGATATAGCCGGCCACGCCAAAGAACTGGAGCAGCAGGTCAGCCACCTGGGCCCCCAACCTGCCGCCGAAGTTATGGACACCGCTTTCGGTGGAGAAGGTATTGAAGGAAAGGTCGTCGGCGTTGAACGAAATCAGTGCCACCAGTACAAACAGACCAGCGGCGCCAAGCAGCATCCCTTTGATCTCGCTGGTCAGCTTATCCTTTTTCGGGGCTTGGTCGTCCATGAAAGTCCTATAAATAAGGTGTTGAGAGTTGTGTCGACAATCTGAGAATTAGTACCACAAAAGAAAGGCGCGCACAATCATCTCCGCTCCTGCATCTTTTCACGCAATGCCGCGCGGAACATCTCGGCAGCCGGCGATAGAGAGCGCCCCCGACGCCAGACCAGGGAAAAACTCCGCTTAAGATCGATATTATCGACATCCACGGCTGCCAGTTCACCATTGGCCAGTTCCCCGGCTACGGCGAACTCTGAGAGAAAGGCCGGGCCGCATCCGGCCAGAACCGCCTGTTTGACTGCTTCGCTGCTTGAAAAAACCGCGCCGATTTTAAGTTCCTTTTCACTCACTCCGGCACTGCGCAACAGAGCGGCAACCGCTCGGCCGGTTCCTGAGCCCTGTTCCCTGGCTACCAGAAACTCTGATTTCAGCTCGGCAAGAGCAATCCGGCGTTGCTCACCCCAATGGTGGCCTTGTTTTACGACCAAGCGCATGGTGTCGCTGCCTACTACTTCTGACTCGAAGAACCGGTCATCGGGAACAATACCGACAATCGCCAGCTCCACTGATTCCTCTTTGAGTAATAGCAGTGCTTCGTTGCTGTCGCGAATCTCGGCGCAGACCGTTATTCCCGGAGCCTGCTTACGCAAAGCGACGACGACTTCAGGGAGCAGATAGGTGCCGGGGATGCTGCTGCCGGCAACCCGCAGTTCAACATGCTCTCCCCTGCGGAACCGGCGCATCGCCTGTTCGGTATTCCTGAGGGCTGCCAGCACCTGCTTGGCGCTTATCAGCAGTGTCTTGCCCGCCTCAGTCGGCACTGCGCCCCGGCCGGTTCGATCGAGCAACTTGACCCCGGCTGACAGTTCCAGTGCGGCAATATGCTGGCTGGCCGTGGACTGCGTAATGCAGGTCGCCTCCGCCCCCTTGGAAAAGCTGCCACTTTCGGCAATGGCCACCAAAACCTCAAGCTGCTTGATGTTCATATGCCATCCTATTCCCGGATCTCCTGCCCGGGGCTGACGAATGAAATCCCCTGGCCGCTGGTGGCGCCGATCATCACGCACTCGATCACCGGCGCATTGATGACCTTATCAGCAGTCCATCTGACGATGAAATTGGCCCCGAAACCGCCGCTGGTGTCCTTTTCCTCGACGTACACATGGGTTGTTCCCAACGGACCGAGGGTTAGCGGCCGGTCGAGGTGCCTCCTGACAAGCCTGCCGTCATTGTCGTAATAATCGATTGTCGTGACGCGAAACGATGCCGTCATATCGGTATTGCGGATACTGAGCATGGCTGCCAGATGAAACGGGTTTTTCTTCGGGCCGCTGTAAACATTGGAGTAGACCGGAACGTACACGGTTTGCCCCTTGGCAAGGCGTATCTCCGTCGGCGATCCCCAACTGGGATCCGGCAGCATTGAGCCGACTAGAAGCACGAGGAGCAGGAGTAGGTGCGGGGTGTTTCTGGCGATCATGGCGAACTCCTTGGTTTACGGTATATTCAATACAGTAATGATTTAATTCCGGGCAGACTGCCCATGATCCTACCATAACAAAATTTAATCGGAACCTGAAAATGGACGTGCTCTTCGACCTCGAAATCCTTTTCGGTTTAGCCATCCTGACTGTTTTGCTGGTCCGGCGGCTGGCGCTCCCCTCGATCATCGGTTTTCTGGCCGCCGGCATGATTGCCGGGCCGCATGCCCTGGGCCTGGTCAAGAGCAGCCATCAGGTCGAGCAGATGGCCGAGATTGGGGTGGTGCTCCTGCTGTTCACCATCGGCATCGAGTTCTCACTCAAAGAGCTGATGCGAATCCGGCAGATGGTCTTCCTCGGGGGAGGCCTGCAGGTTAGCCTTACCATTGTCGCCATAACTGCAATCAGTGTCGCCTGGGGGTATCCGGTCAATCAGGCGGTCTTTTTCGGCTTTCTGGTGGCGCTTTCCAGCACGGCCATCATCATGAAGCTGTTGATCGATGCCGGTGAAATGGATGCGCCTCATGGCAAAACCACCCTCGGCATCCTCATTTTCCAGGATCTCTGCGTGGTGCCGCTGATGCTGGTGACCCCCCTGCTGGCCGGCAATGGCCAAGGTCCCGGAGGCGTGCTGCTGATTTTGCTCAAAGCGGTCGCTGTGGTGGCGGTTGCCCACTATGGCGCCCGCTACCTGGTCCCATGGATTTTACGCCAGGTGGTCAATGCCCGTAGCCGGGAATTGTTCATCCTGACCGTCATTTTTATCGGCTTCGGCACGGCATGGCTCACTGCCGAGGCCGGGTTGTCACTGGCCCTTGGGGCATTCATCGCCGGTCTGGCGATCTCGGAATCCGAATACAGTCAGCAGGTGCTGGGTGACATTATCCCGTTTCGCGACGCCTTTATGAGCCTGTTTTTTCTCTCGGTCGGCATGTTGCTCGATCCGGCAGTGCTTTTGAAATACCCGGTGCTGGTCGTCGGTATTGTCACAACGATTGTCCTGGTCAAGTTCCTAGGGTCCACAGCAGCCGCACGGGCGATAGGCCTTCCCCTGCGCATTGCCATTTTTTCAGGGCTGGCACTGGCCCAGATCGGTGAGTTCTCCTTTGTCCTCTCTCAAAGCGGACTCAAGCACGGTCTTATCTCGGCAGATGTTTACCAGCTTTTTCTCGCCGCATCCATCGCTACCATGGCCCTGACCCCGCTCTGCCTGCGCCTGGCAGCGCCGCTGGCAGCGCTCGCTACCAAACAGCTTCCTGCCTGGCTTACCAGGGGCAATAACTCGCTGGTGGGACGGGAAAAGCGAGTCAGGTTGTCGGACCATGTCATTATTGCCGGTTATGGGCTGAATGGCCGCAACCTGTCAAAGGTGCTCAAGCATCTGGCTCTCCCCCATCTCATCATAGATACCAACCCTTTCACCATCAGCAGTGAACGGAAAAAGGGGGAGAAAATTATCTTCGGCGATGCCTCGCAACCTGAGGTCCTGGAACATGCCGCGATAATTCAGGCCAAGACCCTAGTCATTGCCGTCTCCGATGCCGCCGCCAGCCGGCGCATTGCCGCTCAGGCGCGGCAGCTGAATCCGGCCATCCATATCATTGCCCGGACCCGCTATCTGCTGGAAGTTGAACCGCTGTACCGTCTTGGGGTGAATGAGGTGATCCCGGAAGAGTTTGAGACCTCGGTGGAGATCCTGTCCCGGGTGCTCCGGACCTTGCTTGTCCCGCAGGACGAAATCGAACAGCACGTCGCCGAGGTACGGCGCGACGGTTACGGCATGCTGCGCGCCATGAGCCGCAGGCACAGCCACGCTGTGGGGATCAGTGGTTATCTTTCCGGGGCTGAAATCGCCACATTCAAGGTTCGGGCAGGATCGCAACTGGCAGGGGAGAGCCTCAGCAAGGGAACGATCCGCAGCCTGTCCGGAGCAACGGTGCTCGTCATCAAGAGAGAGCAGGAGGTTATTCCCAATCCTGACCCGGTATGGGAGTTGCTACCGGGCGATGTGCTATTGCTGCTGGGTACCCCGGAACAGCTGGCTGCAGCCGGTCGGCTGTTCTCGCCCCCGAAGCGATAAGCCGGCGGCTCAGTCAGCCGGCTCAAACATCTCCTTGCCGACGCCGCACACCGGGCAGACCCAGCCATCAGGGAGCTCTTCAAAAGCGGTTCCTGGAGCAATGCCGCTGCCGGCGTCGCCAAGCTCGGGATCGTAGATATACTGACAGATGGTGCAGACATACTTTTGCATTGGGCAACTCCTTTTCATGGGGAATTTACGCTTACCAACAAACATGCTGGTTTCTGTTAGAATATACCAGAGTGCGGCCACTTTGCAGCAACAGCTCTGGAGGAAAAGTTTTATCAGGGAGGTAAGCTGCCCGTTGAACACGTTTGCCTGTTGCTGCTATTTACCTAAATCATCCTCATCTGGAGAAAATGCATGCCTGAAAACCTATTGATCCCGTCCGTTGATCTGAGAGTCGGTGCCTTGGAGGAGTACAACCGCAGGCAGAAGGAAAAGGCCTTCAGGAATGACAGGAAACAGAAGCCCCGGCCATGCGTCACCCTATCCAGGGAGTTCGGCTGTGAAGGATACCCGTTGTCCGAGAAACTGTGCGAGATGATGATTCAGAGGACCGGGGAACCGTGGGTGATCATAGACAAGGCGGTTCTGGAAGAGGTGGCAAAGCGCCACAACATTTCGGAAGAGCTGTTGAAGGGGCTGGGTAAAAGAAACCGGATTCTGGAAGAGGTCCTCTCGACCTTTTCCCCGGAATGGAAAAGCGATAACGAGTATTTTCAGTTATTGTGCCGTCATGTGATCTCGCTGGCGGAGCAGGGCAATGTCATCATCCTTGAGCTGGGTGGGGCCATCATCACCCGCCACATTGAGCACTCCTACCACTTCCGGGTCTACGGTTCAATGGATTTCAAGGTTGCCAGTATTTCCCAAAGGCTGGAAATCGAGCCGGAAGAGGCCGAGAAGCTGATCGAGCGGCAACAGCGGCAGCGGGACCGCTTCACCAGGGATTTTTTGAGCCAGGATGACCACAACCCCGCTTTATACGACGTTCTGTTCAACAATGACCGGAATTCACCAGAAAAGATGGCCTGCATGATCGCCTGTTACCTCGAAAATGAGCTGCGTGCCTGCGGCGGCTTGAAATAACCGGCGTTGCCTAGCGGACGCAGATCTGCCCTGTAATACTCCCCTGCGTATATCTATTTTTGGCTCATGCCTGTAACTATGCGTAATTGCATAGTTTTGCGCCAGTCACCCTTTCTCTTGACAATAACAAAATCGTACTTATTTTTTTGACAGAAAGTCAGAAAAGAAAGGAGGTAATCCACATGGCAAGCTGGGATGTATTCAGAGAATTGGACAACCTTAGAAGGGAGATCGATGAGGCGTTTCGTGGAGCAGGATTAAACCGGCCGTTTGGCACAGCTGTACTTTCGCCGGCAACTGCTCGCCGATTCCCGCTGGTCAACTTCAGTGAAGATGAAGGGCACATTTATGTGGAAGCGCTGGTGCCCGGCGTCGATCCCAAGGAGATCGACCTCTCGGTACTACGCAATACCGTCACCATCAGCGGAGAGCGGAAGCCGTTTGTCGAACAGCAGGGCCAGATCGTACACCGCTCGGAGCTTGGTTCCGGCAAGTTTTCCCGTACTCTGGAATTGCCGGCCGATATCGATCCGAACAACATCTCTGCCGAGTGCAGGGACGGCATCATGACGGTCACCATGGCCAAGGCCGAACATGCCAAGCCGAAGAAGATCGACATCAGGCCAGCCTGAAAAATATCTTTAACATGATTGCTTAAAGCAGAAAGGGGGTAATGGATTATGGCAGCGCACGGAATCACTGAAAAGAATGAGGAAAGAGCTGTACAAAGCCGTGAAGAGACGCGGTCTAGCGAAAAATATATCAAGCCTGCGGTAAATATCATTGAGACCGAGGAAGGGCTCACCCTGACTGCAGATCTTCCCGGTGCAATCAAAGATGCTCTGGATGTGAATGTGGAGAAAGGGATTCTGACCATCAGCGCGCCGGTCAACCACAACATGCCCGGTCGGCCGGATTACACGGAATTCGAACTGGCTTCATACTACCGGCAGTTTTCAATTCCCGAGAGTCTTGACCACGAAAAGGCCAAGGCCGAGTTCACCAACGGCATTCTGACTCTGCGGGTGCCCAAGGCTGAAGTTGCCAAGCCGAGGAAGATTGAAGTCAAGGTCGGCTAGAGTATCAAAAATCAACGCTACCTGGGGCCGCCTTGTGCGGCCCTTACTTATTGGCCGGGCAGGTTTAATTACATTGCTTGTCAGTGCCAGTTCTGTCAATCTGGCTCATCAAAAGCAGTCGAGTTATGGAGGGCCAGATGCCCCATCAGATTGATGAGCTGATCCGCCGCATAAAAGAGCTGGAAGAGGAGCTGGAAGCCGAGCTTAAGCAGAAGCGCGAAGAGTTTCAATTTAGTATTGAAAAAAAGCGGGTTCGCTTTGCCGAAGAAGTGGCTCGCCAGCAAAAGCGCCTCAAAACCGGTCTGGTCCACTACCTGTTGCAGTCCCGGCCACTCAATATCATCACCGCGCCAATCATCTACTTTGGGTTCATCCCGTTCGGAATGCTGGATTTGTTTCTTTCCCTCTATCAGGCGTTTTGCTTCCCCATCTACGGCATCCCCAAGGTGAAGCGCGGCGAATATCTGGTTTTTGACCGCGAAGACCTCCCGTATTTGAATGTCATCGAAAAATTCAACTGTTTCTACTGCTCCTACGGTAACGGCCTGTTTGCCTATGCCCGGGAAATTGCGGCACGCACTGAACAGTACTGGTGCCCGATCAAACATGCCCGCAGGATCAAGGCGGCCCATGACCGTTACCCGCGGTTTTTTGAATTCGGCGATGCCGAAAGTTACAGTAAGGGGCTGGAGAGATTGCGCAAGGAATATGATAAAATCAAATAACTATATTTGAGGTCGAGCGAGGCGCGTATGGTGAGTTATCTGGTTCACTGCCCGTCCTGTGGCACAGCCAATAGTATTCCGGCCGATAAGGAAGGGGTAACAGGTCGTTGCGGCAGCTGTAAAAGCCCCCTGCCACAGCTTTACTGGCGACCGCAACAACTCTCAGACAAGACTTTCGACAGTTTCGTCAAAAACTTTCCCGGTCCCATCCTGGCCGAGTTCTGGGCTCCCTGGTGACCGCACTGCACCTCATTCGCACCGGCGGTGCGAACAGTTGCGGAGAAACTGGCAGGCACAACAGCGGTCGTTCAGGTGAATACCCAGGAAAACAGCCTGTTGCCGGTGAGGTTTGCGGTACGGGGAATTCCAGTCATGGTGCTCATCCGCAACGGAAAGGCCGTGGCAGAACTTGGTGGTGCCCAGTCAGCTGAGGCGGTAATCGCCTGGTTCAGGCAGCATCAAGCGAAGAGCGGCTAAAAACGATGCCTGACAGAGCAGGCTGGACCTAAGTGATATAACATCTATTCAATCCATGGGAATGTCGTGAATACTATACTGATCATTGATGACGAGCCAGCGGTTCTTAGCAGCTTTGCCGCTTTTTTTGAAGACTGTGGCTACCGGGTTCTGAAGGCGGCTAATGGCTATGAAGGGTTGGACCTTTTCAGGCAGCACCGGCCAGACATAGTGTTTACCGACCTCCGCATGCCCGAGCTTGACGGGTTTGCCCTGCTCTCGCTAGTGAAGGAAGAGAGTCTTGAAACTCCGGTGATTGTGATTTCGGGAATCGGGGTCATTGCTGATGCCATCAGGGCGGTAAAAATGGGGGCGTTCGATTTTATTTCAAAGCCGGTGAGAGATCTGACAGAGCTGGAGATCATCGCGAAAAAGGCTTTGGAGACAAAGGAACTCCGCTGCGAAGTTGCGGCGCTCAGGGATCGAATCCTTGATGGCAAACTCCTCCACAAAGAGGCTTTCCGTGCCATAATAACCAACGACCCTGGGATGACCAGGATTTTTCAATATATTGAAGCGATCTCGCCAAGCAGTCAGCCGATACTGATCAGCGGCCAGACCGGAACCGGTAAGGAGCTCGTCGCAGGTGCCATACACAAGGCAAGCGGCAGAAAAGGGCAATTCGTCCCCTTGAACCTGGGTGGGCTGGATGACCAGATGTTCTCGGACACGCTTTTCGGGCACCTCAAAGGCGCATACACTGGCGCCGATCGACTGCGGGAAGGGATGATAACCCAGGCTGCCAATGGCACCCTGTTTCTTGACGAAATCGGTGAACTGACGGATTCTTCTCAAGTCAGGTTGTTGCGGTTGCTACAGGAACAGGAGTATTTTCCCCTTGGCTCTGATGCCCCTCGTAAGAGCAGCGCCAGGGTTGTTGCAGCAACAAACCGGGACCTCACCGTCATGGTCAAGGAAGGTCGTTTCCGCCAGGACCTTTTTTACCGGCTTTGTACCCACCAAGTCCAACTCCCCCCTCTTGCCAGACGCAAGGAGGATATCCCATTGTTGCTGGACTATTTTCTGGATGAGGCTGCGACAACTATGAACAAGCCGAAGCCGGCCATTACTCCAGAATTGTATCACTACCTGAATACCTATGCCTTTCCAGGCAATGTCCGTGAACTGAAGTCTATGGCATATGATGCCGTTGCCAGGCATAAGCACGGCTCGCTCCCCAAGGAAAGTTTCGTAAATGCCATGGGAAAAGGTTTGGGAGCTGAATCCTTTTCTCATGAAGAGACGCTCGCCCTCATCCCGGTTGCCGGCGACCGGATGCCGACTCTCAAGGAAGCAGAGGAAGCTCTGGTTAGCAAGGCCCTGCAGTTGGCTGACGGCAACCAGGGTGTTGCCGCCCGTTATTTGGGAATCACCCGCCAAGGTCTGAACAAAATGCTCAATCGCAAAAAAGAGCGTTGATGCTGCGCGTCACCCTTGTCAACTTTGTTGCTTGAGCAACGTTGTTGCAGATACTCTCATCTCCTAACATGCTGATATCTAATATGTTGTTTCTCTTGGCTGCATGTCTCGGCAACGATGTTGACACGGGAGTGTATGCGTCTTGCAGGGTATAACCCATTAATCTTCTGATGTTTTCTCTGTAGCGGCCGATCGGCATCCTCTGTGCTGCATCTGTTTCGTCCAAAGTTCTGCAGTCCAATATTCTGCAAAAACCAGTGGCAGTCCAATAGTATCCGGACTAAAAACAGACACAATGGGGGAAGAGATGAAAAAATGGAGTGATTTCAAGGTCGGAACAAAGCTGATGGTTCTGGTGACATCTGCTTGTTTGGCGCTGACAGTTGTAGGCTCGCAAGGACTGATGGGAATGCGTAATGCCAACCACAGCTTGGCGGAGTCTAACAGCAGCATGGAGCAGACTGCACTGCTGGGCCAGATGAAGAGCGATTTTCTCGCCATGCGGCTCGATCTTGTCTACATGATGGCACTCAAAGATGAGGTAAAGCTTAGGGAGAAGTGGCTAGACTTTTCTGCTAAAACCTCTGCAGTCAGGGAATCTTTGAAAAAATTCCAGACATTTAAGCTCGATGCCCGTGAAGCTGAGGCGATAATCTCCTTTAAGGACGGTTTTGACCAGTACGTAATGACAGGTACCAAGCTGGGTGAGATGCTGCTTGCCGCGCATGCCGCCGGCAGTGGGAGCGCCCTCTCCGATGCCATCAAATATGGCACTGGCGTTGTCGCCCCTCTCTATAACAAGCCTGCTGAGACTGTTGCCACACTTGTTGCTGAGAACGTCAAGCAGGGGGCGGCGATGTTCTCAGCCTACAGCGCCACATATAAACGCTCCTTCGCCGTAACGCTTGGCATTATTGCCGCCTCGGTCATCGGGGCGTTCCTGCTCGGTCTTTTTATTGCCAGTTCTGTGACAGGTCCATTGAACATGGTATTTGCCGCCATGAAAAACCTGGCTGCCGGCGATCTCAGTACCCGCTGTCAGATAAACACCAAAGATGAAATGGGTCTTCTTGCAGTTGAAGTTAATCTGATGGCGGAAAAACTGAATCATACCATTGCCCTTGTTGCTCAAAACGGGATTGAGGTCGCTTCTGCCGCCAATCAGCTGCATTCAACCTCAGAACAGATCGCCACAGGCACTGAGCAGGTTGCCGCACAGACCCAGACCGTTGCCACTGCCAGTGATGAAATGGCGGCAACAACATCGGACATTGCCCGCAACTGCCATGTTGCAGCCGACAATGCCGGCAAGGTCAACGAGGCTGCCCTGACCAGTGCCGAGATCGTGCAGCACACCATCTCCGTAATGAGCCTTATCTCCGACCGGGTCAAGGAGTCGGCTCAAAAGGTGGAGACCCTTGGAGCACGCTCCGAAGAGATCGGCGAGATCATCGGGACCATAGAAGATATTGCCGACCAGACCAACCTGCTGGCGTTGAATGCCGCAATCGAAGCTGCAAGGGCAGGAGAGCAGGGACGGGGTTTTGCTGTCGTAGCCGATGAAGTGCGAGCCCTGGCCGAAAGGACCACCAGCGCAACCAAGCAGATTGCCCAAACTATAAAGACCATTCAGCAGGAGACCCGCGGCGCAGTACAGTCAATGGTTGAAGGGGTTAGGGAGGTGGAAACCGGCACCTCTGAGGCCGCACGGTCCAGCGCAGCCCTCCAGAACATTCTTGACCAGATTGGCTCACTCTCGATGCAGGTCAACCAGATAGCTACTGCAGCCGAAGAGCAGACCGCAACAACCGGTGAGATAACCAATAACATTCAGCAGATTGCATCCGTTGTCCAGTTGACGGCTAACGGCTCTCAGGAATCGTCAGCCGCTGCTGCCGAACTGGCTCGTTTGGCCGAAGAGCTGCGCTCACAGGTGGAGCAGTTCAAGCTTGCAGCGTGATTGCTCTGGTCCAAAGACGGTTCCTTTTTCTCTTTTGCCCTGAAAGTTCACAACGGGATCTGCGCTATGCACTTGACGCAGTAATGAGCAGAGCCCGTCCACCCTTTCAGAAAAAGGAGCGCTAATGACGTCACCTTTCAGGATAGTTCTCATTCCCGTACTGGTTTTCACGGTAACTGTGCTGGTTGCCTTTACCTTTTCTCTCACCCATATTTACCAGGAAGCCGAGTCGCAGTCCCGGATAGATATGGAGCGGAGAATAAAGACCTTTTGGGAATTGCTCCGGCAAAAAGGGGACGAGTTCAGGGTGGTTGAGGGAAAGTTGCTCGCCGGAGACTATGTTATCAATGGCAACTATGAACTGCCCGACAAGATCCAGGAGATTTTTGGCGGTACGGCAACAATCTTCATGGGTGATACCCGGGTTTCCACCAACGTCCTCAAAGATGACGGCACTCGTGCGGTAGGCACCAGGCTGATCGGCGATGCCTACAGCGCCATCTTTGTCAACGGCAAGTCATACCGTGGCGAGGCAACGATTCTCGGTAACCCTTATTTCACCGCCTATGACCCTATAAAAAACGCCAAAGGTGACACTCTCGGTGTTTTGTATGTCGGGGTAGAAAAGAATGCCTTTCTAGCCAGTTATGATGAGCTCCGCAGGGACATAGTGTTTGCAATTGTTGCCATTGCCACGATCTTCTCTATTCTGTATCTGCTGCTAATCCTTGCCGGTAAACGTTTCGCGACAGCCCAGAAACTGGCGATCAAATTCATGCAGGAGCTGATTGATTCCATACCAAACCCTGTCTTTTACAAGGATCTAAATGGCAGATATCTTGGCTGCAACAAGGCTTTTGAGATGTATCTCGGCATTCCCAGAGATTCTCTTGTCGGGAAAACTGTTTACGATGTTGCTCCTCCTGAGATAGCTGATCAATACCGGATAAGCGATACAAAGCTTTTCAACTCCCCGCATGGCACAATCCAGCAGTATGAATCCAGGGTTCAGAATGCTGATGGCGTCCTCCGAGATGTGATTTTTTATAAATCGCGGTTTTCAGACCATAATGGATCTCTCGGAGGGTTGGTAGGCAGCATTCTCGATATCTCAGAGCGTAAAAATGCCGAAGATGCCCTCAGGTCTCTACAGTTCCAGCAGCAGGCTATTCTCGACAATATCCCGGACATGGTGTGGCTCAAGGATGTTGAAAGTCGCTTTCTGACGGTCAATGAAGCTTTCTGCAAGGCCTGCGGGCGTACTCCGCAAGAAATTGCCGGAAAGTGTGACAGCGACATCTGGCCCCTCGACCTCGCTGAACAATACCGGCGAGACGATATTCTTGTCATGGACTCCCTGGCGCAAAAGAGTGGTGAAGAGTTGATTTCAGACACGGCAGGCAACCGTACGTGGATTGAAACGGTCAAAATGCCGGTTTTGGACAATGCCGGCAAGCTGATCGGCACAACCGGTATCGCCAGAGACATCAATGCCAGAAAACAGGCCGAACTGGTCTTACGGAGGAATGAACAGAACCTGGCTAATATTGTCAGCTCTTTGCCTGATGCCACCTGGGCAATAGATACCATGGGCCGGATCATCGCTTGGAACAGGGAATGCGAAGAGATGACCGGTTTTAAGGCAGAGGCCATGCTTGGCAAGGACAATTACGAATATGCCATCCCCTTCTATGGAGAACGGCGGCCAATCCTTATCGATGTTGCTCTTGAGCCAAATCCCCAACTTGAAAACAGCTATGTTTCATTCGAGCGAAGCGGGGATGCCGTCGGCGCAGAGATATTCGTCCCGCATTTTCGCACTGAGGGGATGTATCTCTGGGGGACAGCCCGGCGACTTTATGACGCCTCCGGCAAGCTGATCGGCGCCATCGAATCTGTTCGCGATATTACCGAGAAAAAGCAGAGCCAGATACGTGAACGGTCTCGCTCTGAAATACTTGAGCATATTGCCAAAGGCAGTTCGTTTTCAGCGGTTCTCGATGTTATCACCCTATCAGTGGAACGTGAGAAACCAGGGGCACTATGCTCCATCCTGCTTGCCAACAAAGAGGGGACCAGGCTATTCCACGGGTCAGCTCCAAGTCTGCCGGATAATTACATAAAGGCTGTTGACGGTACCCGCATCGGCAAAGGCATCGGCTCCTGTGGTACCTCTGCCTATCTCCGGGAGCGGGTAATCGTCGAAAATATCGATACCCACCCTTACTGGCGAAACTTTCATCCGGCAGCTGAAGCCGGCCTTAAATCATGCTGGTCCGAGCCGATTCTCTCCTCTGGCGGCAAGCTGCTCGGCACCTTTGCTATCTATTATCGAGAAAGCCGCTTGCCTGGACCTGATGCGATCCGGCTCATAGAGTCGGCAGCCCACTTTGCCAGCATCGCCATAGAGCATGCCGAGACTGAGAACGCTCTCAGGGAGAGCGAGCGCAACTACCGGGAACTGGTGGAAAATGCCAACAGTATTATCCTTCGGATGGATACTTGCGGACGGGTTACTTTTTTCAACGAGTTTGCCCAACGTTTCTTTGGTTACACCGAAGATGAACTGATCGGTCGGCACGTCATCGGAACTATTGTGCAGGAAGAGGGAAGTGCCGGTCAATGCCTGGCGGATATGATCAGTGGTATCTGCGAAAGCCCAGAAAAATATGCCTTGAACGAGAACGAGAACATCAAAAAAAGCGGCGAACGGATACGCATCTCCTGGTCAAATAAGGCTTGCCTGGACGATAACGGCAACCTCAGAGAAATTCTCTGCGTTGGGCAGGATATAACCGAGCGCAAGCGGCTTCAGGAGATGCTGGTCCAAACTGAAAAGATGATGACCGTCGGCGGTCTTGCCGCAGGTACGGCCCACGAACTGAACAACCCTCTCGGTGCTATCCTGCAGAACGCCCAGAATATAATCCGCCGGGTTTCCCCCGGTCTCCATGCAAACGAAAAGGCGGCCGCAGAAATCGGCATGGAATTCGATAAAATCCGGACATATATGGAACATAGAGGGATTATCGAAATGCTCAAGCATATCGATGTGTCAGTGAACAAGGCAGCCGATATTGTCTCGAACCTGCTCACCTTGAGCCAAAAGAGCGTTTCCCTGGTAGAGATGTCCCGTCTTTCGGATCTTGCCGACAAGGCAATAGCTCTCGCGGCAGCTGACTATACCCTGAAGAAGAAATTTCAGTTTCACCAGCTTAACATTATCCGGGAATATGCTGCAGATCTGCCGGAAGTGCCTGTCAATGCTCAAGAGATCGAACAGGTGATTTTCAATATCCTGAAGAATGCTGCCCAGGCGCTGTCAGGCGCTGATCCTGCCAAAGATCCAAGAATAATCATCCGTACATCCATACAAGGCAGATTTGCCCAGCTTGAAATCGAAGATAACGGCTCAGGGATCAGGCCAGAGTTTATCCCGAGACTTTTTGAACCGTTCTTTACTACCAGAGGAGTTGGCGGAGGCGTAGGACTGGGGCTTTCCGTTGCCTACTCACTTATTGTCAATAACCACAGTGGCCAAATCTTAGTCGATTCCGCCTTCGGAGCGGGAAGCAGCTTCAAGGTGCTGCTGCCGCTTAAGTAAGAAACGTCAGGGTGATTTGCATGAATGTAGAGATTGAGGAGCGAAAGAACGGGCTGACACTGCTGACGATTGAAGACGAGATCGGGCTCAGAAAAAGTATTGCCGACTATTTCGAAGACAGCGGGTTCACCGTCATAGAGGCGACTGACGGCAATGAGGGGCTGGCTGCATTCCGCACCCATAAACCTGACATCGTTTTTGCCGACCTCTGCATGCCGAACGTTCACGGCCTGGAAATCATTCCTGTGATGCACCGCGAGAGCCCCCTAACGCCGGTCATTGTCGTATCCGGCGCCGGGATGCTTCAGGATGCGGTTGAGTCGATGAAGCGCGGGGCATGGGATTACGTCTCGAAGCCGATTCGCGAGTTGGCCGCCCTCGAGCAGTTGGCGTACAAGATGTTGGCGCGTTCGGAGGATCTCAAGAGAGAAGCAGAGCGCAACTGCGACTTACAACAGAAATTAATGCGGGATCAGGACCTTGATTCGTTGACTGGCCTGCCCAATCGGAAGATGTTCAGAGAGCAGGGCGGTAAAATGCTTATGCATGAATCTGCCGGCTGCCTGGGGCTGATAGATCTTGATAATTTTAAGGCTATAAAGGAATCGTTTGATCACGAATCCGGAGATCAGCTGCTCATAGAAGTTGCCGATCGCTTGCGAGCAATGTCCTCGGGGAGCAACCTGCTGACACGGCTCGGCGGCGATGAGTTCGCCTGTTTAAAGATCCTGGATGCGCCACCATGCCCCGAAAATCTTGAGCAACTGGTAGACAACATAAAATCTGCATTTGCCGCTCCTTTCAATCTGAAGGGAGAAGAACTGCTCATTACTGCCAGTATCGGTATAGCATGCTCCCCAATTGATGGCGAGACCATTGACGATCTACTGAAGAATGCCGATACCGCCTTGTCGCGCGCAAAGCAACAGGGTCAAAACAGTTATAGGATCTACAATGCCGAGATTTCCGCCAGGTCAACAGGCTGGATAACGCTGCAAACCAGGTTGCGACGTGCTCTGGAAAAAAATGAGTTTGTCCTTCATTATCAACCCCAGGTCGATGTTGTTTCTGGTGAAATCGCCGGGGCGGAGGCGCTTATCCGATGGCAGCCGGATGGAGGGAAGCTTGTTCCACCGGGAGAGTTCATCCCAGCCCTGGAAGAGTCCGGTCTTATCCTTGATGTCGGCGAATGGGCACTGAGAACAGCATGCGTCCAACAGCGTCAATGGTTCTTGGCCGGTTATCCGCCGATCACCATGTCGGTAAATGTTTCGGCAGTGCAATTTCATACAGCTCAGTTCGTTGAAAAGATGGCGGTTATCCTTGCCGAGACGGGAATGGATCCGTCATTCCTTTGTCTTGAACTGACCGAGAGTATTGTCATGAGGGATGTGGCTGATACCATCGACACTCTTGGAAAGTTACGGGTACTAGGGGTCTCTCTTTCACTCGATGATTTCGGCACGGGCTATTCATCTCTCTGCTATCTCCGGAAAATGCCGATCAGCGAACTGAAAATTGATCGATCTTTCATTGCATCGCTGTCACATGACCAGAACAGCTCCATGATCGTCAGCACCATCATCAGCATGGCACACTGCCTGAACATGCGAGTGGTTGCAGAAGGAGTTGAGACTATGTCACAGCTGGAGTACTTGCGCACCAATAGTTGCCAGACGGTACAGGGTTTCCTGTTCAGCAAACCAGTGCCGGCGTGCGAGTTCCCTTCATCAGGCTTTGCTCATACCTAACGATGGATTACTGTTCAAGTTGGCTGAGTGATTGCCGATACAACAGGTAATGATTTGGCGCTGGCTATATGCCTAGCAGCTTATTGCACAGCAAGAAATGTGACCGGTTACTGATCGACCTGTTCAATCCCGGATACTCTGATGTCCCGCGGACCCCATGCAGCAATCATCGAAAGGAGTTGTTCATATGATGCGAAAAACCATTCTTTGTTTAATGGCATTGCTGTTAGCTGCGGCCCCGTCCCTGGCTGAAGAGTTGAAAATCGGGGCCGGCGCCGCACCCACAGAAAACGTGCTCAAGCCAGCCAAGACCGCTTTTGAAAAAAGCACAGGAGTGAGTCTCTCCATTGTCGCCAACGGCCCCAAACAGGCGTTCGTTGATCTGGATCGAGGTAGTGTGGATGCCGCTGCCGCCGGACTGTCCTATGACGACTGGCTGGCACTCCTGAAAAAAGAAGGGGTTGTCGTTGCCGATCCGACCGCGTACAAGCCGGTTATTATTGGCAAAGACAAGGTCGTGGTCATTGTGCACAAGGATAATCCGGTGGCAAAACTCAATAAGGAGCAACTTACCGGGATCTTCAGCGGCAAGATCAATAACTGGAAGGAAGTCGGAGGTAAGGATCTGGCGGTTCTGGTTGTTTGGGGAAGTCTCACCCAGGGAACCAACTCGATGTTCATCAAAAATGTCATGGATGGCGCCAAGCCTTCAAGTGAGGTAATCCCGGCATCGACCGCCGAGGATATCCGGCAGAATGTTGCTGCCAATCCGGAGGCAGTCGGCATTGGACCTCAGGCGATAGTCAACTCATCGGTTCGGTCGCCGGAAACCCCGGAAGTCGCTCGGCCAATTACCCTGATAACCAAAGGGGCGCCTTCGGCTAAGGTTAAAAAGCTGCTTGATTTCATCAAAACGACGGAGAAATGACAGCCTAAAAAGCTGTTATCGCCATATATACTTGAGCAAAAAGGCCGGGCCATCCCGGTCTTTTTGTTATTTGGGGTATTCAACGAACATTCGGAGTGGTATATACTCCCCCTTTAGCTACCTGATAATGGCCAGGGACCACGGCAATGACTCGCAGCGCAACGCAGAGCTGAGCAAAGAAAAGCGGCAGAGGTCCGTTAACGGTTGCCGAGGAGGATGAATGGGGAGAAGCACTCTGCTCAACATTATTGAACAGATCGAGCCTGGGATCGTTATCCTGAACCAGGATATGAGGGTATCCCACATCAACCGCATGTTCATGCTGCTCTTCAGCGGGGTCTCGCGGGAACAGCTGTTCCAGGGAGATATTTTCGGTTTTCACAGCGAGGAGAACCGCGGCCGAGTCAGCGAAATGCTGCGCCTTGCTGCTGAGGCGAAACGGCAGATCCCGCTTTCGCTCAAGATCATCCGCAGCGATGGCCAGGACCGCTATCTGCTTATCAAACTGATCCCGTTGGTCGATCGGGAGATGGCTGATGAGAGGATCAGCGCGCTCTTTTACGACATCACGCCGTATATCGCGACCGAGCGGAAGCTGACAAGGGTTCCGGTGACCTCCCGCAACGAGATTCACCTCCTCAAACCGGAAGAGATCGTCTATTTCAAGGCGGACAACATCTACACCACGGTTCGCACCGAATCCGGTGAGTACCATTGCGACCTCGCGCTCGGCGCCGTGGAGAAACGGCTCTCCCAGGAGATGTTCCATCGCATTCACCGGAGTTATCTGGTCAACACCGCCAAGGTGCGCAAGGTGCTGCGCGACCCGCCCGAATGCTCGGTGGAGATCGCCGGAAACGAGGTGCGCCTGCCTATCAGCCGGGACAAGATGCAGGAGTTCCTGGTCGCTGTCGGCTTGAAGTAGCCCTGCGTTCTAATCCGTTTACCCGAAAAATCCTACCCTTCACAAGTTCCAGCCCCCTTTTGCAAGCCTGGTGTTTCCGTATGTCCCCCTCATCGATTAACCTGATCCCGGAAGCTAACCGCGGGGAGGAATCTATGAACGAGGTGAAGGCATTAAACAATGACCACAGGAGCGTAGATCCGGCAGCAGTGGAAATGCTGCGGATCGCCGATCGTGAGGGGTACTCCAACATCTGGGAGCGTTACGAGAAACAGCAGCCGCAATGCGCTTATGGCCAGCTTGGCACCTGCTGCCGGATCTGTTCCATGGGTCCGTGTCGCATCGATCCGTTCGGCGACGGCCCGACCCATGGCGTCTGTGGGGCAACCGCCGACACCATAGTGGCCCGCAACCTGGCGCGCATGGCGGCAGTCGGCTCTTCCTCCCATTCCGATCATGGCCGCAAGGTGGCCCAACTGCTCCGGGCCGTGGCCAACGGCAGCAATACCGATTATCGAATCACTGATGCCGATAAGCTGATGGCAGTCGCGGCCCGCCTCGACATCCCGACCACCGGGCGTCAACAGCTGGAAATAGCGGCGGATGTGGCAAAGGTCGCCATCGACTGTTTCGGCAACCAGGATGAAGAGCCGCTCGTCTTCCTGGAAAAGTACATGCCCGCCAAACGCTTCGCGCGCCTGAAGGCTCTTGAAGAGTCACTGTACCAGACTACCGGCGCCAAAACCGGCTTTCTCCCCCGTGGCATCGACCGCGAGGCTGTAGATATCCTGCACCGGACCCATTTCGGCTGCGACCATGACCCGCTGTCGCTGGTGGCCCAGTCGGTCCGCTGCTCGCTCTCCGATGGCTGGGGCGGCTCGCTGATCGCCACCGAGCTGCAGGACATCCTTCTCGGAACGCCCACCATAAAATCGGTCAAAGCCAACCTGGGGGTTCTGGAAGAGGAGAGCGTCAATGTCGTGGTCCATGGTCATGAACCGATCCTGTCGGCCAAGATAGCAGAGATGGCTCAATCGGCGGAGAACCGCCAGGCCGCTGAAGCTGTTGGCGCCAAACGGGTCAACGTGGTCGGGCTCTGCTGCACCGGTAACGAGGTGCTGTTGCGCCAGGGGGTCGGTATGGCCGGCAACGAATCGCACAGCGAGCTGGCGATCATGACCGGCGCGGTGGATGCCATGGTCGTAGACGTTCAATGCATCTATCCTGCGATTGCCGATCTCGCCTCCTGTTTCCATACCAAGTTCATCACCACCAGTGAACAGGCCAAGATCCCCGGCAGCCTGCACATCCAGTTCGACGAGCACCATGCCGACGCCATTGCCAGCCGGATCATCAAAACCGCCATCGACGCTTTCCCCAACCGGAACAAGGGGCGGGTCTATATCCCAAAACACACGGCAACCGCAGTGGTCGGCTTCACGGTCGAAGAGATCCTGAAGGCCCTGGGAGGCACTCCCCAGCCGCTCATTGATCTGATTGTCAACGGCACCATCAAAGGGGTGGCCGGCATTGTCGGCTGCAACAATGTCAAGGTGCAACAGGACCACTTCCATCGCGTGCTTACTACTGAACTCCTGAAACGCGACATCCTAGTGATCGGCACCGGCTGCTGGGCAGTTGCCGCTGCCAAGGCTGGCCTAATGGACCTGTCGGCTCAGGAACTGGCCGGGCCTGGATTAAAGGCGGTCTGCCGGCAACTGGGGATTCCGCCGGTGCTGCACATGGGATCGTGCGTTGACTGTTCGCGCATGCTCAACCTGGCCGGGGCCATTGCCGACCATCTCAAGGTCGATATCTCGGATCTGCCGCTGGTCGGTTCCGCCCCGGAGTGGACCACGGAAAAAGCGGTCGCCATCGGCGCCTACTTTGTCGGCTCCGGGATTCCGGTCCATCTCTGGCCGCTGCCACCGATTCTCGGCGGGCCAGAGGTCACCAGGATTCTTACTCAGGACGCGAAAGAGGTTCTGGGTGGCTGGTTCTTCGTCGAAGAAGACCCGGTCGCGGCAGCAGACCAAATGGAACGGATCGTTATGGAACGGCGCAGCGCGCTCGGCATCTGACAAGGGGGATTGCTATGTGCCAACCACAACAAGAAGGGCTGCGCGTCGTGATCACCGGCAAGGGTGGAGTGGGGAAAACCACCCTTACCTCCTGCCTGGCAACGGTGCTCGCTGCCAACGGCATCAATGTCCTGGCTGTGGACGAAGACCCGCAGATGAACCTGCCGAATGCGCTCGGCCTGGCTGCCGATGCCGCCAGCCGGATCGTGCCGCTCAACCGCCATGCCGATTATATCGAGGAAAAAACCGGTATTCGCCCCGGCCGGAGCGGCTGGGGGGCGATGTTCAAGCTGAACCCGGACGTCGATGACGTGGTGGAACGTTTCGGACTGAAAATCCGCGATAACTTGAACCTACTGGTGATGGGGACCGTCAAGCAGGCTGGGGGGGGCTGCCTTTGCGCCGAGAACGTGCTGCTGGATGCCACGATCAGGCACCTGGCACTGCGGCGTAACGATGTTATCCTGCTCGACACCCAGGCAGGGATGGAGCACTTCGGTCGGTCTCTGGCCAAGGGGTTCGGCCAGTGCCTGGTGGTGGCCGACAACACCTTCAACTCCCTGAGCGTGGCCTGCCACTCTGCTAGCCTGGCCCGTGAGACCGGCATTCCTCTGGTATTCCTGGTAATCAACCGGATTGCTCCCGACGGCAATGCAAAGCTGGAGCGGTTTCAGCAGGAGAACGGCTGCAGGTTGGATGAGGTGTTCGACGCCATCGTCGAGCTTCCTGCCGAGCCAAGACTGGAAAGCCTCGATCCGGATGTTACCAGAATCATGGCAGAACAGGAGAGCCGCTATGCGGCGGCAGTCACCAGACTGGCCTCGCTGCTCAATGCGCCTCCCTGCAGCTGTTCGTCCAGCGCAGCAACACATCATCACGCACATTAGGTGAGGGAGATTCCCCATGAAAAGGATATTTGTCGATTACAAGAAATGCCTGGCCTGCAAGGCCTGTGAATCAGCCTGCGCCGTGGAACAGCATCCGTGCCACAGCCTGATGGCGGCCTTGGGGGACCACAAGACCCAGGTGAACGTTCGGGTTCTGGGCATCGACCATGAGGCGTTCCCGCTTTCCTGCCGTCACTGCGACCCGGCGGATTGCCTGAACGCGTGTCCGTCAGGCGCCATCAGCCGCGATCCGGAGAGCGGCGCAGTGCTCCTCGATGCGGCACTGTGCAAGGCGTGCGCGATGTGCGCCATGGTCTGCCCGTTCGATGCCATTTCGTTCAAGGTAACACACCGCTCGCTGTATGGTCGCGATGTTGCCTACAAATGCGACCTTTGTAACGAGCGGATCAAGGAGGGGAAGAGCCCGGCCTGCGTGACAGCCTGTCATTCCGGGGCGCTGGTCTATGCCGAACATGATGCCCTGCGAGGCAGGCAGGCGGTAAAGAGCCTCCGTACCTATCTGCTTGGGGCGGAAGGGATACCGGCGCACGTTGAACTGTTCAGGGAGCTGCGCCGGAAGGAGTTCGCCCGGCGCCGGGATGGTGAACAATGAAAGTTGTGACCGTAGGAACCGGCATGGCAGCAGCGGAGTTCGTGCAGCGCCTCCGCCTGGAGGGATTTGGCGGCGAGATCGTCATGTGCAGCGACGAAGGCTTTGCCCCGTACTCTCCATGTGTGATCCCGTTCTATCTGGCTGGCGAGCCGCTGCAGACCGTGTACTGGAAAGGGGCGGATTTTTACGACCGCTACCGGGTAACGCCCCGCCTCTCTGATCCCGTGGTCGAGGTGGATACGGCTCGGCGGCTGGTGCGAAGCGCTGCGGGGCGAAACGCCAGTTACGACCGGCTCTTCTTTGCCAGTGGCGCCCGGAGCTGGTATCCGCGCCCCGAATGGCTTGAAACCACTGGGGTCTTCGGCTTCAAGACCTTGACCGACATGGTGGCCATCGACCGCTATGTCAGTGAGAATAATATCAAGAAGGCGGTGGTTTTCGGCGGTGGCTTCATCGGCGTTGATGCTGCCCTGGCGCTGTGGCATCGGGGGCTTGAGATAACTCTGGTGCACCGCAATACTCGTCTGCTCTCGCAGATGACTGACGAGGACGGTGGCCGGTTCGCCACGGCCAAGCTGGCAGCAAAAACCGGCATTGATATCCGCCTGAAAACCACGGTCAACGAGATTGTCACGAATGGCGGGCAGCTCAAAGCAGTCGAACTTGCAAACGGTGAGCGGATCGAGACTGCGCTCCTGATCGTCTCTATCGGGGTTTCCCCCAATTCTGAGGCGCTGTGCGGTAACGACAAAGGGGTGGCGAGCAATGACCAGATGCTGGCCGATCCAGACATCTACACCGCAGGGGATGTCGCCGTGACCAGGCATGCCGTGACCGGCGAGCAGGGGATCTTTGCCACCTATCCCAACGCCATGCAGCAGGCGCGCATTGCAGCCCGTCATCTGGTCCATGGCGACGGTTCTTTCGGCGGTTCCATCAATACCAATGTGCTAAAAAAGCATATCGATTTTCCGATCGTCTCGGCAGGCCGCTTTGAGGGGGAGCCGTACACCTGGCAGCAGGGAGATATCTGGCGGCGGGTCTATCTGCAGGACGGCATGATCAACGGCTACCTCATCATCGGCGACACGCGCATCTCGGGCTTTATCTACCATCTCTACCTGTCCCGCAAAAGGGTTGACAGGAACATCGGCACGATCATTTCTGAACCCCGTCACGACAGCTATTATCGCGGCGTGCTCGGAGTTCATTAAGCTACTCTCGAAAAACACCGAGGGCGACTACCAAACAAAGAGTTGAGCTTGGTAACAGAGGTGCTATTATGGGCCTCCAAAGGAGACCAGCTGATGACGATTCGATCACTTAAAACCAGTGTTTTTGCCTTACTGACGGCACTTTCGCTTTGCTCTATGGCCATGGCTGCAGCGAGCGGCGCAACTCAGCCAAAGCAGCAGGCGGTATCAAGCGATAAATCTGTTCTCGATGAGGTATTGCCGGCCAGTAACGCCTACTTCAACCGCTTCCCGTTTATGCGGGCCGAAGATGTCTTTGACAAGATTGTCACCGCTGGCGACCAGTCCTTTTTGCTGGTTAGCGTTCAGTCTCCGGACGAGTACGCCAGGGGGCATGTGCCCGGGGCGATCAACATCCCGTTGCCGGAGCTTGCCAATGAGCAATCCCTTAAGCGGCTGTCGCGGGACAAGAAGCTCGTCTTCACCTGCGACAACGGCCATCGCTCTATGGCTGCGGCCCTGTTTCTTGGTCAGCTCGGTTATGAGACCTATGCCATGTCGATGGGGCTTAGTTACTGGAATGGCCCTGAATCCGGGATCGCATCCCCCTATCCCGGTTCGGCAGGCTATCCGGTCAGCACCGTTACTGCTACTACCCAGGAATCCCATGTGCCCCCGGTCATTGCTGGTAACAACACAAACGGTCAAGAGGCCATCATTGAGCGAACCAGAGCGGTTCTTGCCAACGAACGCAATCTGTTCATTGACAGAAAAGAGGTGTATGACAAGGCGGTAAAGGGTGGCGATAAGGGGTATCTGCTGGTCAGCCTCCAACGGCCGGGGGATTACGCCAAGGGGCATGTGCCGGGGGCAATCAATATCCCGGCCAGCGACATTGCCAAGTTGGAAAGCCTGCGCAAGCTCCCCAGAGACAAGAAGATCGTGCTGATCTGCTATGTGGGCCACTGGGGCGGGTCTGCGGCACTTTTCCTTAGGCAGCTGGGGTATGAGGCGTATGACATGCGCTTTGGCACTCTGGGGTGGAACAATGCTACGGAGGGGCTTGGCGAAGCCAAGGGCTATCTGGTGGCATTGGAAAAGACGCTGAATTTGCCTGTGGAGAAAGGTACTCTCAAGAGATAAAAGATTATCATGTTTCAACTGCAGCTGGAATGAGAAAGGCGGCCGATCGGCCGCCTTTGCTGTTTCAAAGACTGTAGCGCGGCAGCAGGTAACGGCCGACGTAGTTCTTGGCAAACTGATAAGCGGTGCGGCCGCAGCGCTTGCTCTTTTCGTGCGACCAATCGATGGCCTCGCGCTCCAGCTCCTTGGTTACCGGAATCTCTACCTTGCGTTCCCTGGCCTCGCGGGCCACTGCCAGGCGGACTGCATCCAGGTAGCGATCCTGGGAAAAGGCATAGAAAGCGATCCAGAGACCGAAACGGTCGGAAAGGGATACCTTTTCCTCCATGGCTTCGCTTTGCTGCATCTCACCCTTGACGAATTTACCGCCAAGGTGGTCGGACTCGTACTCCGGCAGCAGATGACGGCGGTTGGAGGTCACATAGATCAGCACATTTTCCGGTGGGGAATAGACTGAACCATCAAGGGCGCTCTTCAGCATTTTGTAACTCAACTCGCCAACCTCGAAAGTCAGGTCGTCGCAGAGCAGGATGAAGCGGTATGGCTGGTCTTCCACGGCATTGAAGATCTCGGAAAGGTAGATCAGATCTTCTTTTTCAATCTGAATTACCCGCAACCCCTTTGCGGCAAACTCGTTCAGCAACGCCTTTACCAGCGACGACTTGCCGGTGCCCCGGGAACCCCATAAGAGTGCATTGTTGGCCGGCAGTCCGGCCAGAAACTGGCGGGTGTTATGGATCATCACTTCTTTCTGCTCTTCAACGCCAAGCAGTTCGGCCAGCGTCGTGGTATCGGTGACCTTTACCGGTTCCAGATAACCAGAGAACGAATGCCTGCGCCAGTTGGCAGCATAGCAGACGGACCAGTCAACCGGTTTGACTGTCCGGGGAAGAAGCATTTCTACAGAACCGAGCACACGCTCCAGTTGGGCAACAACTTCGGGTTTCAGGTTGAGCATTGCTTTTTTCTCTTTCAAAGGGAATGGCACACACCACTACAGGGGCTGACGCGGCCTCACGGTTGCGCCGGAACACCGGTGGCTGAATTGTCTAGGCTAATGGAAACGGATGACACGGGCGGGGGTTCCGAAGAGGCCTGATTCAGTATGCGAGCACTTCGTATACACCAGAGCAAAGCAAGAAGTCAACTTGAAATGTCATAGATATCAAAAGGTTATAGGCTTTTAATCAGCCAGGATGTTGCCGGTTAGGCAAATGCTGAAGACCTATTTCACAAATGGTGACATTCGTAATCAGTTGGAGAGCGGTCCACTAAACAGCAAAGGCGGCCAGGAAGGCCGCCTTTGGAAGGTATTATGGCATTGCATTTTCAGGATGCTTGCTTCGTAAATGCTTATTTTTTCTTTTTTGCTACCCTGGGGGCTCTGGGTGCTTTTGCTGCAACCGGTGCCTCGGCAGGAGGCAGAAAAGAGGCCGACGGGGCCGACTCAAGGGTGGTGAAGTGAGATGCCGCAATCTTTCGGCTTTTGCCGTCGCTGAACTGAATCATCACCGAGGTAGGGGTAACTTCCAGAATTTTACCTGCGCCCCATTCCTGCCCACCGGTGTGACTTACGATATTGCCGACTTTAATCATCATTGCTTCTTACCTACTTTCTTTTTGCAGAGGTTATGATTGACAATTATCAATTCACGGGCCCAATACAAGAGAAGGATAATTATCAATGCACTCAATTTTGCTGATTTAAGTATACAGTAAGACGCTGATTTAGCAAGAAATATCCTTGTTTTTATCGTCACGCCGGGTAGCAATAACATGTATGGATCGCGTCAATGTCGTATTGGTAGCGTCTTGGTTATAGTTATGGCGAGACTTTCAATGTAAGATATTCTCGAAAATAACTGGAAATGTGGGACACGATCATTATTATTTCTTTTGAGCGTTTGAATATAATAGATTGACTTTATCTGATTAAAGCTGTTACTGTCACTTTAAGTTCAGCATTGAGCCGAACAAAAAAACAGGAAGTATCAGGAGAAAGTACACAAATGGTAAACGGAACAGTAAAATGGTTTAATGACAGCAAGGGTTTTGGTTTTCTTGAGCAGGAAAATGGCGACGACGTATTTTGTCATTTTTCCGCAATCGCAGGTGATGGATTCAAGTCCCTTGCTGAAGGCGATAGAGTTACGTTTGAAGTGACAAAGGGTCCGAAAGGGCTTCAGGCCGCTAACGTTTCCAGAATCTAACCGCAGCATCCAGCAGACACAAAAAGCCCCGGGATCTCTCGGGGCTTTTTTATTGCGATCCCCCGGTATATTTCAGAGGAGCGATATCTCATGGCAAAACCCAATTATCAATTCCAGAAGAGGCAGAAGGAACTTGAGAAAAAGAAGAAAAATGAGGAAAAGCTGCAACGCAAGCGGGAAAAGTTGACCGACCAGGCCGAAGACGGCACTGAGCAGCCCGCATCCGACGAAACCCCGGAAACATGACATAAGGAATCACATGCATTTCAAACAGTTCAATTTTCACCCTCTTATCGCAGCCGGGGTAACTGCTGCAGGTTACGATACCCCAACTCCGATTCAGCAACAGGCAATTCCACCGATTCTGAGCGGTCGCGATGTTATGGGACTTGCCCAGACCGGTACCGGCAAGACGGCCGCTTTTGCCCTGCCGATCCTCCATCGCCTTGTTGACGGACCACGCGGCCGAATACGGGCTTTGATTGTTGCCCCGACCCGCGAACTCGCCGAACAGATCCATGAGTCGATCAATACGCTGGGCCGGAAAACCCGGATCAGAAGCATCACGATCTATGGCGGGGTCAACATCAATCCACAGATCCAGAAACTCAAGCAAGGGGTCGAAATCGTCGTTGCCTGTCCGGGGCGGCTGCTTGACCACCTTTCCCAGGGCACCATCGACCTGAGTCATGTCGAGGTGCTGGTGCTGGACGAAGCTGACCAGATGTTCGACATGGGGTTTCTGCCCGATATCCGGCGCATCTTGAAACAGATTCCGGAACAGCGCCAGAACCTGCTCTTCTCCGCCACCATGCCGGCAGATATCAGGGCCCTGGCCAACGATATCCTGAGAGACCATGCTACCATCCAGGTCGGCAATACTGCTCCGCCGGTCACCGTGAGCCACGCTCTCTACCCGGTGGCACAGCATCTCAAAACTGCCCTGTTGCTGCAACTGCTGCAGCACACCGACACCGAATCGGTGCTGGTTTTTACCCGCACCAAGCACCGCGCCAAAAGGGTTGGCGAGCAGCTGGAAAAGGCAGGCTACAAGGCGACATCGCTGCAGGGCAATCTCTCCCAGAACCGGCGGCAGGCGGCCTTGGACGGCTTTCGTGACGGCACCTACCAAATCCTGGTTGCCACGGACATTGCTGCCCGCGGCATTGATGTTTCCCAGATATCCCACGTCGTCAATTTTGATATTCCCGACACTGCCGAGGCCTATGTCCACAGGATCGGCCGGACCGGTCGTGCCGCCAAAAGCGGCGATGCCTTTACCATGGTTACCAATGATGATGCGGCCATGGTTCGTGCCATTGAAAAGGCCTTGGGCACGGTTCTGGGGAGGCGTACGGTCGAAGGGTTCGATTACTCGGTTCCGGCACCGCACAAAGATACCGAATTTGCCCGGCCCCCGCGGGAACCTCGCCAAGTTCGCAAACCTTCCGGTGGCGCCAAAAAAGGGAACGCAACGGCCAAAACCGTGAAAACCGCGCCGGCAAAAGCAAATCCAGCGGTCTCCTCGCAACAGGCGCAACCGAAACCAGCGGTAAGCGGCAACAAATCTGGCTTAAGAACGCCACAACGAAACAAGGCCCGGCAAGCAGGCCGCCATTCTTAGGATTATCAGCGCCGGCCGGTGAACAAATAGATGAGTCAGTAACAGCAAAGGCGACCGATGGGCCGCCTTTGCTGTTACCAATGACCGTTAAATATTGGCTGCTATAGGGTCAGATCAGCATGCCCCTGGCAGAGAAGGTCGCGGGTCTGCGCCACCTCGGCGTTTTCCAGGTACTCTTCGAAGCCCATGGCCCGATCGATGATGCCGCCGGGAGTGATTTCAACGATCCGGTTTGCCACGGTTGCAACGAATTCGTGGTCATGGGAAGCAAACAGCACCACCTCGCTGAAGGCAATCAGACCGTTATTCAGTGCCGTGATCGATTCCAGGTCGAGGTGATTGGTCGGCTCGTCGAGGATCAGGGCGTTGGCGCCGGTGAGCATCATCCGGGCCAGCATGCAGCGGACCCGCTCCCCACCGGAAAGGACCGTAGTTTTCTTGGTCGCTTCGTCCCCGGAAAAGAGCATGCGGCCGAGAAAGCCGCGGGCAAACGACTCTCCCTCGGTAGGGGGCGAGTATTGGCCGAGCCACTCGATCAGGTTCAGGTCATTGCTGAAGAAGGCGCCGTTCTCCTTGGGGAAATAGGCGCTGGTAATGGTTACTCCCCAGCGGAAGCTGCCGCTGTCAGGCTCCAGCTCGCCGGCCAGGATCTGAAACAGGGTGGTTTTGGCCAAGCCGTTAGCGCCGACAAAGGCGATCTTGTCTCCCTTGCGTACCGTCAGGGTCAGGTCTTTCAGCACCGCTACCCCGTCGATCTCTTTGGAGAGGTCAGTGATTTCCAGGATGATATCGCCGCAAGGCCGCTCCGGCTTGAACGCCACGTAAGGATACTTGCGCGACGACACCGGCATCTCCTCCACGGTAAGCTTTTCCAGCAACTTTTTACGCGAGGTGGCCTGCCTGGCCTTGGAAGCGTTAGAGCTGAAGCGCTGGATGAACTCCTTGAGCTCATTGGCCCGGTCGGTAATCTTGCGGTTCTCGTCCTGCTTCTGTTTCAGGGTCAGCTGGCTCGCCTGATACCAGAAATCGTAATTCCCCACGTAGACCTGGATCCGGCTGAAGTCGATATCAGCCACATGGGTGCAGACCTGGTTGAGGAAGTGGCGATCATGGGAGACGACTACCACGGTATTGGGGAAGCGGAACAGGAAATCCTCCAGCCAGGAGATGGACTTCAGGTCCAGGTGGTTGGTCGGTTCGTCCAGCAGCAGCACGTCCGGGTTGCCGAACAGCGCCTGGGCCAGCAGCACCCGCACTTTGTCCCCGCCTTCAAGTTCCTTCATCTGCTTGTGGCGCAACTCTTCCGGGATGCCGAGACCGTTCAGCAGTACCGCTGCCTCAGACTCGGCCTCGTAGCCGTTCATTTCGGCGAACTCGGCTTCCAGTTCCGCCGAGCGGATGCCGTCTTCTTCGGAAAAATCACTCTTGGCGTACATCGCTTCACGGGCGATCATTACTTCATACAGTCGGGCGTGCCCCATGATCACGGTGTTGAAGACCGTGTGTTCGTCGAAGGCGAACTGGTCCTGCTTCAGAACGGCAATTCGCTCCCGCGGCCCTACCGAAATGGTTCCTGAATCTGCCTCCACCTCTCCGGCCAGGATCTTCAGAAAAGTCGATTTGCCGGCGCCATTGGCTCCGATAAGGCCATAACAGTTACCGGCAATAAACTTGATGTTGACATCCTTGAAAATGACTCGCTTGCCATAGGACAAGCTTATGTTGTTGGCACTGATCACGCGTTTTCTCTCTTTCTGCGCCCACAAAAAAACCACAGGGTTGTCCCTGTGGTAGACGCGTAACCTTTATAGCATGTTACGGCTCGTGGATCAATTCATTAAAATCATACCCCGGCGATACCTAACCAGAACGGCACAGTCCCGAAGGTAACTTAATTGGTCCGCACGATGCGAATTGTACAGCTCCTTGCCTTGCCGGCCTTGAAACCGACGGCTCAGTAGGTTATACTGCCGCACCAATTGCTGCTCTGTGGAAGAGAGCAGCCCTTCCCGAAACTCCCTGTTGCAGCCGGAGGATACTCCTGTGGGGCTTTTTTTCGACCTGTTTGAACGTCTCGGTATTTTTGCCATTCTTTTTATCTTTCTGCTTCGGTTCAAGGCGTTCAAGCGTCTACTCACCGGCGATGCCGACCGGTATGACAAGATGTTTATGGCATTGGCTTTTGGCATGGCCGGAGTCGTGGCCACCTATGGAGGCTTCCCGGTTCAAGGGGCCATAGCGAACCTGCGTGGTGTGCCAGTTGCCTTGGCAGGGGTTCTTGGAGGGCCGCTTGTCGGACTGACATCAGGCTTGGTGGCCGGCAGCCACCGCTTTCTCATGGATCCATACGGCATGACCTCTTTGCCGTGCGGCATTGCCACTATGGTGCAGGGGGTGACGGCAGCCATGCTTTACCATCGCCTGCGACGGAAGCAGTACGACAGCATCGCTGCTTTTATGGTAGGCGCGGTCAATGAAGGGTTAAAGATGCTGCTGATTCTGCTGATGCAGCCGTACGAATCGGCCATCAGCCTGGTAAGCCTCCTGGCAATACCTTCAATGCTTGTGAATGGCCTGGGAATTGCGGTTTTTGTACAACTGATATCAACCGTGTACAAGGAACAGCAGCTGGCCAAGGCCGAACAGGCCCAGACTACGCTGGGCATCGCTTTCCGAACGCTTCCATTCTTGCGCAATGGACTGACAAAAGAGAGCGCACGGGAGACCGCTGCAATCATCAGGGAGATGACCGGGATTGATGCTGTGCTGATCGCCGATAAAGAGCAGATCCTGGCATCTGAAGGGTGGGACAGTGACCGGTCGCACGTCAGCCCGGCTGCTGTTGATGTTGTGCAAAGTGCCTTGGTGACCGGCCAAATTTCGCTTGCCATGACCGCCGCCGGAGCGGGCATCAATCCGGAAGCGTCCGGGCTACGCTCAGCCGTGGCCGTGCCTCTCAAGAAGCAGGGGCAAACCATCGGTGTTCTTGCCCTGTTTCGGGGCGTAGAACAGGGAATCACGCCGCTGGACCAGGAACTGGCCTCAGGCTTGTCGCTGTTGTTTGCCAACCAGATGGAACTTGCGGACCTGGAAAACCATCGCAACCTGGCTGCCGCCGCCGAGATCAAGGCCATGCAGGCTCAGATCAATCCGCACTTCCTGTTCAATGCCATTTCCACGATCATCAGCTATATCAGAACCGATCCCAAGACCGCTTCCACTCTACTGGTTAATCTGGCTGAACTTTTTCGCAAAAGCACCGCCACCACCGACCGCGAGGTGCCGCTTTCCGTTGAGCTGGAGCATTGTGATGCCTATCTGACCATTGAGAAGGCGCGTTTTGAAGAGCGGATCGATGTCCGGTACGAAATCGACGATAGCGCTCTTCCCTGTCCGGTTCCGCCGCTAATCCTTCAGCCGTTGGTGGAGAACGGCATCCGCCATGGCCTGCTCTCCAGAGACGGAGGAGGCAGGATCAGTATCTGTGCTCACAAGGATGAGCATGAGTTGCTGATTCGCATCGAAGACAACGGCATCGGCATCAGCAGAGAACAGCTGGCCACCCTGTTTACCGATCATTCCGGAGGGCCGGCAGGTGAAGGGCTGGGTATTGCCCTGAAGAACGTCAACGGCCGCCTGGTGGCGCTTTACGGTAAGGATCGGGGGCTTAAGATCGAAAGCGAGCCGGGAGTGGGCACTGCCATCTCCTTCTCCGTGCCGGTGCCGGCATGACTATCTCGGTCCTGTTGATTGACGATGAAGCCCCGGCGCGGCGGGAACTTCACTACCTGTTTGAGCAGCTCGACGATGTTACCATAGCGGGCGAGGCTGCCTCTTCCGTGGACGCACTGCGGCTGCTGCGACAGTTAAAGCCGGACCTGCTGTTGTTGGACATCCAGATGCCGGGGCTTACCGGTATTGAGCTGGCCCGGATTATCCAGGAGTTGCCGGAACAGCCGCTGATAGTATTCTCCACTGCCTATAGCCAGTTTGCCGTTGATGCTTTCAGTGTCGAGGCCTTCGATTACCTGCTGAAACCGGTGACCCTTGAACGCCTCGCCAAAACCATGGAAAAGGTACGCAAGCATCTGACCCTGTGCAAAAAGCCCGCGGAACCGCTGTTACCTGATCAGCCCCATGAAGAGCGCAAGTGGATAGCTGCTCGCCAGGGGACTAAGATTCTTCCCATAGCCCCGGAGAGCATTATCTTTGTCCGGTGCAACGAAACCGTAACCCATATTCACACCTCGGATCGGGCCTATCATACCGGTCATACTCTCACCGCCCTGCAGGAACAGCTTGAGCCGTACGCCTTTTTCAGAGCCCACCGCAACGCCCTGGTCAACCTCAACTGCGTCCTGGAGATCATTCCCTGGTTCAGCGGTAGTTGCAAGCTGGTCATGAACGATCCGGCACGCACCGAGATCCTGGTCAGCCGGTATCATGCCAGGGACCTCAAAAAGCACCTTATTGCCCAGTCGTAGCGCCGCGTCTAATCTATTCAGTCTCCCGTATCTGCCATTCAGGCCGCGAAAGTGCCGTTCGCCGGTTCGCAGTTTGTGCTGCTGCCGCTATCGGTTATGGTGTAATCGGGACAAGGCGCCATATTGTGCCGTTGCCCGCTACCAATCAAAGGAGGCAAGGTTATGTCGCAGATCCATGATGAACAGGAAGAGGTTCCGGAAGGTGGTTTCAGCAGGCGTGATTTTATCAAGACCGCTGCGGTGGTCGGAGCCAGTGTGCTGGCGGTGCAGGCCGTAGGAACCGTGCGCGAGGCCAATGCCGCTGAAGAGACGAAAAAGGCCGCTGCCGGCGCCACTGCAGCTGCTACCGGCAAGAACGCTCTTAAGCTCGACCAGGTGCTGAAGGTTGCTCGCGAGAAACTCTATCCCCGTTGCCGGGTCTGCCCCGAATGCGACGGCGTAGCCTGTTCGGGCGAGACCCCCGGTTTTGGCGGTATCGGTTCCGGCATGTCGTTCAAGAACAACTACACCTCCCTGCAGAAGGTGCAACTCAGGATGCGCACTTTTCACGATGTAAAGAAACCGGACACCAAGGTTGATATCTTTGGCTATACCCTGCAGGTTCCCTTCACTAGCGCCGCTACCGGTGGTACTACCTACAATATGGGCGGCAAAATGGGCGAGGAGGAGTATGTTGAGGCGATCCTCGGCGGTTGCCTGCAGGCCGGCACCCTTGGGTGGGTAGCCGACGGTATCGGCGACCCCATGGATGTTTTCGAACGCCGGCTGAAGGTTCTGGCTGAAAAGTTCAAAGGGAAGGCGATCGTTACCATCAAGCCCAAGACCCAGGAAGAGATCATCAAGCGGATCAGGATGATCGAACAGGCCGGCGCTCTTGCCTATGCGGTAGATATCGATTCTGCTGGCCGGGCAGCCCGGGCAGTGCCTGGACAGACGGTTGAGCCGAAGACTCCCCAGCAATTAAGGGAACTGGCCAAGGCCAGCAAACTTCCATTCATCGTCAAGGGGATCATGACAGTGGAAGAGGCGGTATTGGCCTATGAAGCGGGCGCAGCAGGCATTGTGGTCTCCAATCACGGTGGCCGGGTGCTTGACCATACCCCTGGCGTAGCCGAGGTGCTGGCAGCCATCAGCGACAAGGTCAAGGGGAAGATGGTTATCTTTGCCGATGGCGCAGTTCGCTATGGCGCAGACGTCCTGAAACTTGCGGCGCTCGGAGCCGACGCCGCACTGGTGGGGCGGCCTTTGATCCGTGGCGCCCATGGTGGCGGTGCCGAAGGAGTGGCTCTCATGCTCAACAAGATGAAAAACGAACTGGTCGATTCGATGGTACTTACCGGCGTGGCATCAGCCAGCAAAGTGCCCCGTTCGATCATCGCCTAGGGGGAGCCATGAGATCCTTACTATTGGCTGTGTTATTGACGATTGCCTTCGTATCTCTGGCCTTTGCTACCGGTCAGGGGAAATCGCTAAACTACGGCGGAGCAGGGCAGGGAAGGGTGATTTTCGACGGCAGGGTTCATGCCGCCAAAGGGTATGTTTGTAAGGACTGCCACAGCTCCCTGTTTGAAACCCGCAAGCAAGCCAAGATCACCATGGACGACCATGCTGGCAGTGGCAAGTGCTTCGGCTGCCATAATGGCAAGACCGCATTGGCCGATTGTGCTGCCTGCCACCGTAAGGAAGCCGAGAAAACGGTGGTCAAACTGCACGGGGCCGCCAGTGTGGTGGATAGCCTGGTCAACCCGCACAAGAAGACCGTGGAAAAGAACACCGGCTACGTCCTGGATGTTGTCAAGAGTAATGCCGGCAAGGGGTTGATCGACTTGGCGGATGGCAAGTGTGACGCCTCCATGGCCTCGGCCTCAGTGGATACGGTGGTTCAGGCTGCCAAGGGCGCCGGCCGCGAGGTGGACGGCTCCAAGCTGCAACTGCATGTAATCGCAAAGGACGAGGTGGTCTTCGTGGTCAACCCCGCCAACAAGGTGCAGAAACTTTCCCTGCAGCAGGTAAAGGAAATCCATACCGGCAAGATAGTCAACTGGAAAGAGGTGGGCGGGGATGACCTGGCGATCACGGTGGTGACCGATACCCTTGCCAGTGCCACACGCGGGCTCATCAAGCAGTCGGTGATGAAGAACGAGGAGTACCGGGCCGATACTCTGCCGGTCAATGTGGCACAGATCAGCGACGAAGTGGCCAAAGTGCCCGGAGCCATTGGTGGTCTCGGCGCCGGTTTTGTAAAGCCGGAGTTGGTGCGGAAACTCGATACCGGCAGCAAGGTGGAGCGCCCACTGGGGCTGATTACCCTCGGGCCGCCGTCGGCAAAGGTCGCCAAAGTCATCGAAGCCTATAAAGCAGCCCTCAAGCAGTAGCTAACAGACGCCCTTCACCTTCACTGTCTACCGGAAAGCCCGCATTAACGCGGGCTTTCATTTTTCAGGGATTTAGCAGTTCAGGGATTACGGGGGACGCAGTTCCTGCAGCATTGCGGTACAATATAACAGTCGGCATAAACAGCTTACGCCAGGACTATCTCAGTGCCGTTCCCACCGATAACTGCCTGCTCGATCCCTTCAATGGCGGTGATGGCCGCTCGCTTACCGCCGCTCTCCAGGAACTGCACGGCTGCTTCCACCTTGGGTCCCATGGAACCGGCAGGAAACTCACCCTCGGCCAGATAGCGGCGTGCCTCGCTAACGGTCATCCGGTCGAGATAACGTGCGTCAGGGGTGTCGTAGCCGATGGCAACCCCCGGCACATCGGTGGCAATGACAAAGATATCCACCCCCACCTCCCCGGCAAGCCGGGCGCTTGCCAGGTCTTTGTCGATCACCGCATCGACGCCGTGAAAGGCGCGCCCATCGCGAATCACCGGAATGCCCCCGCCGCCGCAGCAGATGACAATGAAATCCAGGTCAATGAGGGCGCGGATCTCGCTCTTTTCCACGATGGTGACCGGTCGCGGCGAGGCAACCACCCGCCGGTAACCCTTGGCAGTTTTGCGCACCGGCCAGGGGAGGCTTTTTGCCTCTTCCTCGGAGTAAAAGGGACCGACCGGTTTGGAAGGGTCGAGGAAAGCCGGATCGCTTTCAGCCACCACTACGTAGCTGATCAGGCTCACCAGGTGCCGATTGCCGAGCCCGGCAGCTTCGAGTTCGCCGTCCAGGGTTGATTCGATCATGTAACCGATCTGCCCCTGGGTCTGGGCCACCAGGATCTCCAGCGGCAGCCGGGGCACTGCGCTACAGCACTCTTGTTGCAGCAGGAGATTGCCGACCTGCGGGCCGTTACCGTGGGTGATAATGATCCGGTAACGCTCAGATAGCCGAGCGATCTGTTGCATCGGCTGCCGGAGGTTTTCAAGCTGTTCGGCGATGGTCCCCTGCTGGCCGGCCCTGATAAGCGCATTGCCGCCGAGCGCGATCAAAATGGTTTCTTTTTTTGTATTATGCCGCATGATGCCCGCCACTTTTAATGTCAGGAGCCGGCCCAAGGCCGAGCGCCGCCGCCACACCCTGGTGAACGATCCGGCCGTCCAACAGGTTCAGAGCAGACGCCAATTCGGGAGATGCCTGCAGCGCAGCTGCGCTCCCCGACTTTGCCAGGATCCGGATATACGGCAGGGTTGCATTGGTCAGCGCCAGGGTGGAGGTCCTGGGGTATGCCCCGGGCATGTTGGCCACGCAGTAGTGGATGATTCCGGAAACGCTGTAGACCGGCTCGTCATGGGTCGTGGGGTGGCTGGTCTCAACACACCCTCCCTGGTCGATCGCCACATCCACGATCACCGCTCCAGGCTTCATCCTGGCGAGCATCTCGCCGGTAATGACGACCGGTGTCCTGCTGCCGGTTGCATAGAGCGCCCCGATAACGATATCGGCTGCAGACAGCTCATCATGCAGGGTGTCGTCAGCGAGGATCCTGGTACGCACCGCTCCTCGGAAGACCTGGTCGATTTGCTGCAGCCGTTCTACCCCCCGGTTCAGCACGACGGTCTCCATACCGATGCCGAGTGCGATCCGTGCTGCCCCGGCGCCGACCGTACCTGCGCCAACAATAACTGCTCGCGCAGGCGGTACACCCGGCATTCCGCAGGGCAGCAGGCCATTACCTCCCTGTGGCCGCTGCAGATAATAACTCCCCATGATTGGTGCCATTCTGCCGGCGATCTCACTCATAGGCTCAAGTAGTGGTTTCCTGCCGTCCTTTTCCAGGGTCTCGTAGGCAAAGGCGGTCACTCTGCTTGCCAGCAGCAGTTCGACGAGGGGGCGGTTAGGGGCAAGATGCAGATAGGTGAATAGCATCTGTCCCGGTCGCAACAGGGCGCATTCGGTCGCAAGCGGCTCCTTGACCTTGACCAGCAGCTCTGTCTCGCCAAACAGAATCGCGCGTTCCACCAGCGCTCCACCAGCCAAGCGATAGTCGTCATCACTGAAGCCGCTGCCAACCCCGGCGCCATGCTCGACCAGAACCTCGTGACCGTCAGTTCGCAGCTGCCTGACCCCTTGTGGAGTCAGGGCCACACGATACTCTTGCGCTTTTATTTCACGGGCAACCCCAACACGCATCTGCCACCTCCGCAACACGTTACGGCAAAAAGTAAAGGCGGCCATCAAGCCGCCTTATGATTCAGAATGGCAGTCTTCTGCGGCTACCCTTTCAGCTCGAAAGACACCTTGAGAACCACCTGATATTCAGCGACCTTGCCGTCAGGTCCTATGTGGCCGCGGATCTCCTGCACCTCGAACCAGGACAACTTGTCAAGCGAGGTCTGCGCCTTGACCAGAGCTGTTTCAATAGCCGCTTCAATGCTGCCGGCGGCAACACCTATTATCTCGACTTTTTTATAAATCCTGTCATTGCCGTACATGGAAATCCCCTTTCACATAGCGCTCAGACTGATAGAGTAAGCATAACAGAGTCTTGGCCTCCCGCAACAAGCAACACCTGCGCTGACGGCACAATTGGCAAATAGTCACACTAATCTTAGCCGCATGTTAACCGGTAGTTGCATGGTCGGAATTCTGCTATAATATAAGCAACCGGAGAGTTAATGTGATGGAGATGGAAGTTCCAAGTGGCCGCCAATTTTAACGAGCGCCAGGGAGGTTCATCATGAGAGCCAGCAGAAAACGGATGGCAAGGGGCATGTTTCACGAGGTACGGGGTACGGTCAAAAAGTTTGTCGGGTCCTTGTTCTCCAACAGGAAGCTGGAGGCGAAGGGTAGGGTTGAGCGTATCGCCGGTAAGCTTCATGGTAAAATCGGTAAAGCCCAGGCAATGTGCGGGTTTTAACGGCTGAGACTTCGTACTGTCTGATCAGTTTTATGTCTTCAGCAGGAATGTGGTGTGATAAGGCGGCCCAGCGGCCGCCTTTAGATTAATTAGCAGAGCGCGGAGAGCGGTTTTTAACTTTTACAACGGAGAGACAAATGGCAGATATCGATGTCCCTGATTATGAGGAACTGGCGGAACAGGCAAAGAACAGGTTCGGGCGGCGGGTCGCCCTGGTTACGGCACTGTATGCGGTGTTGCTGGCCATCACCTCTCTGGGGGGCAACAATGCCGGCAAGGATATGATGCTGTCGCAGCAACAGGCCTCGAACCAATGGGCTTTTTACCAGTCAAAGGTAATGCGGGAACATACCTACCGGATCGAGGCCATCAAAACAAAGGCGTTACTGGTAGAGCGCGGCGGAGCTATGGTGCCTGAAGCCAGAAAACAGTACGTGGAGTTGCTGGCATTGGCGGAAAAGGAATCGGCTCGTTATGCGGCCGAGAAGAAAGAGATCGAGGTCAAGGCGAAACAACAGGAGCAATCCCGCGATGTCTCCATGAGAAAAGACCCGTACTTCGACTTTGCAGAAGCCTTTCTCCAGATCGCTATTGTGATGTCTTCCATTGCCATACTGTCCAGCTCTTTTGTGGTGTTCTGTATTTCCGCGGCATCCGCAGCCTGCGGAACTCTGCTCATGGTCAACGGTTTTACGCTGATGTTCGCCTTGCCCTTTCTTGGTTGAGGCAAGTGGCGCAAAGCAGCGTTTAGTGAGGTTCAGTCGCTGTCGTCACAATCTGATTCACGGTTACTTTGTCGGTTGCCTAGCCATGCTCAGCACATTCAGCGAATAAAGCAGCAGCCCTAGCCAGATGAAGCCGAAACTCGCCAGGTTGGCCGCGGTAAACGGTTCGTGGTACAACAACACGGCTATCAGAAAATGCATGGTCGGGGTCAGATACTGCAGGAAGCCGATGGTGGCCAGTCTGAGCCGGCGCGCCGCCGCTGCGAACAGCAGGAGCGGCAGCGAAGTGACCAGCCCGCTGCAGATGAGCAGTGTAGCAATCCCCCCGCCTGAATGCCTGAAACCAGCCACCCCAATAATCTCGGCATACGCGAGATAGCCAGCCGCAGCAGGAGCCAGAATAAAAGTCTCGACTGCCAGTCCGGCAAGGGCATCCACCCCTGCCACCTTGCGCAGCAGCCCGTATGTGCCGAAGGTGGCTGCCAGGGTCAGCGCGGCCCAGGGAGGTGCGCTCTGTTGAGCTGTGATCAGCGCCACGCCGATAAATGCCAGCACCAAGGCTGCAACCTGCATCCGTCTCAGCCTCTCCTTTAAACGGAATACCCCGAGCACGACCGAAACGAACGGGGTCATGAAGTAGCCGAGGCTGGACTGCAGCACCTCGGCATGACCGACGGCGATGATGAAGATGAGCCAGTTGGTGGCGATGAGCAGGGCCGTGGTGACCAGGAGCAGCAGGTTTCCTCGAGAGGAGAAGGCGGCGGCAACCTCACCCCAGCCGCGGCGCAGGGTGATCAGAATTGCCAGAAAAAGCGCCGACCAGATAATCCGGTGACAGACCACCTGCAAAGGAGGTACGCTTTCCAGCCCCTTAAAGTAGATCGGGAAAAATCCCCAGATGAGGTAGGCGGAAATGCCAAAGGTCAGCCCCACTGAAGAGGGGCTAGTTGTCGGAATCTTGTTCACGCTTGAGCCGATTAAAAATTTGGTGGTTGCGTCTGCTATGTAACACAACTTTCCTGGCCCAAACAGTTAATAAAATTACATGCTGGGCAGAGTCTACAGTCTGGTCTCCTTGATTGTAGCGTACCCAATGGCTGGTATTATTGCTTTAGTACAACATCAAGGAACCCTGGATGGCCTGATCAGGAGCACAAGGAGTAACCCCATGAAGCAAAGCCCATTCCCGCCGCATTATCGGCATGAGCACGGACCGATAAAGAACGTCAACGAAGTCATCAAGGAGCGGTTAACTATTGGCCAGAAAGCGGCGGACTGGATTGCCGCCAAGGTGGGCTCATGGCATTTCATAATTGGCCAGTCGCTCCTGCTTACCTTGTGGGCGCTTCTCAATGTCACCGCCTGGGTACGGCACTGGGACCCCTACCCCTTCATTCTGATGAATCTGGTGTTGTCGCTTCAGGCGGCATATACCGCCCCGATGATCATGATGAGCCAGAACCGCAAAGCCGATCACGACCGGATTGAGGCACACGTCGATTATGAAGTCAATCTGAAGGCGGAAACTGAAATCCAGGTCATCTTGGAGAACCTCGAAGCGCAAAACACGGTCATTGCCGAGATCCACAAGATGTTAGAGGAACTGCGCAACAAGAGAGCAGGGGAGACCTAAGCTAAGTCCGGAAACGAAATAGGCGGCCAATTGGCCGCCTGAATTAGCGGTTCCCCAGCATATCACCTGGGCGAAGTTTGTTGTTACGGCCACGGTCGATACCGAGTATCATCAGAGAACCTCCCCGGTCGCGGCGTAACTATTCGCAACGGCACCTGAGCAATTCCTCCCCCTCCAAACCCGGCTTGCACTAGTGCCATCCTGTAGATTTTTATGAAATTGGACTAAAATGGTCTTGTGGAGTTGATTCTAAAGGGGAGGTGGCCCCATGAATTCATTCATGAGCAAATACAGTGACCATTGTTACGCGCTGATGCGGATAGTTGTCGGGTTTCTCTTTCTTTGGCATGGCGTCCAGAAGCTGTTGGGCTTTCCGCCGGGTATGCCTGACAATGTCCCGGCATTCATTACCTATGTCGCCGGTCCGATCGAGCTGTTTGGCGGCACCTTAATCATGATCGGCCTGCTAACTCACTGGGCTGCGTTTATCACCAGCGGGCAGATGGCTGTTGCCTACTGGATTGGGCACGGAACCAAGGCGCTGCTGCCGCTTCAGAACAACGGCGAACTGGCGGCGCTTTACTGCTTCGTGTTCCTGTTCATTGCCGCCTACGGGAGTGGCATCTGGAGTGTTGATGGCTTGCTAAAACGACGAAAAGATCATGGTTAAGCATGGACCCAGCGCTGGCTGATTACCGGCGCGGCTGCTTGGGGAGCGGTTTAAGGAAATTCACCGGCTAGCCTCGACCTCACTCAACAGTTCCAGGTACATGGAGTAACGGTCGTCCGGAATCTGTCCCAGTTCCACCAGTCTGATGACAGCACAACTTGGTTCGGTCCGGTGTCGGCAGTTGCGAAAACGACAGCGCATCTCCCCATGTTCTTCGAACCCTGGGAAGTGGCTGGACAGTTCCTCTGCCGTGATATCCACCAAGCCGAAATCCCTGAACCCGGGGGTGTCAACCAGTTCGCCACCTCCGGACAGTGCATGCAACGTGGAGACTGTGGTGGTATGTCGCCCCAGCCCATTGTAATCACTGACCGTACCCACCTTGAGGTCAATCTCCGGGCAGAGGGCGTTAAGCAGCGAACTTTTACCGACGCCGCTCGATCCGACAAAGACCCCTCTGTGTCCCTCATTCAGAAAAGCTTGCAGTGGCGCCAGCCCAGTCTGGTTCTTGGCGCTGAGGGCAAAAACGGGAACCGAACCGACATAGATCCGCTGAAGGTTGGCAAGCAGTGCGGAGGTGTCGTCCAGATCGCACTTGCTGACCACCACGAAGGGTTGCAACTGAGCTACCCGGGCCGAAACAATGGCCCGGTCTATGAACCCGGACGGCGAGTTGAGTGCGACCACTATTCCAAGCACATCCAGGTTTGCCGCAACCAGGTGGATGCCGCCCCGGGCATCGCGCCGTCGCAGTTCTGTCCGACGGGGCAACCGCCTCAGGACTTCACCCGTGACCTCCACATCATCGCCGACCACATGCCCGGAACTCCGCTTAACCCTTACCATGCGGCGTTTGCCCGTTGTGAAGAGAACTTCGACCTCAATGCCATGGTGGGCTGTTATTAAACCCTGGCATGCCTGATCCTGAGAGGTGCTTTGCGTAGCTGAGGCCTTACCGGTCCTGTTATGTTCCCTTTTCACTGGGTGACTCTCTCATTCTGCGCTCATAAAAAAACCACAGGGATGTCCCTGTGGTTCAGAGGCTGCTAAATATAGCATGTCTGTGGCTAACCGTGCAATTTATTTGCTGTTATCAGGCTGTGCAATCCTCTTGTTGGCTGCTTACCGAGGGGGCTGCTCCAGGAGCGGCTTGAGGAATTTTTCAAAGGTAGTCAGCTGTTTGGCTGATAACAGGTCGATGTTGCCTTCGTTATCGAGCAAAAAGGTGCCGACGCCGATCACTGTCCTGGCCAGGTAGCCGGTCCCCTCGACACTCCGTTCAATCTCGTCCCTTTGTTTGCTGATCAGGTTGCGCAACCGGCGCATGTCGATTTCCATGGTTACCTCCTGTGTTTGTCGAATCACGCCCGTGGCGTTACCGGAATTTTAACGTCATATCGTTGCCCAGTAAAGGGCCATGGTGCGTTGTGCTGAAGAATCCGTAATTTTAGTCCTTGTCGGCTAATAATCAATAGTTCTGTGCCGTTATGAAAAGCTGAACAGGCCTTTGAAAAATCTGCGGACTTTTCCGGTAAAGCTTTTATCGACCTTGCGCTGCATGCCGCTGATATCTGGCGTCTCGGCCAGAGCCATGCGGTATTCCGCCTCGCTCAGCACCCCACTTTGCCGCAACTGGCGCAGGATCGTGTCGGAGCGTTTCAGTACCCGGTCCAGGTGCCGGTACGGGTTGTAGACCTTTTGCGGGCCCGGAAGCATGGCAGCGAGGAACGAGCATTCCCTGGGAGTGAGGGCGCTGGCCGGTTTGTTGAAATAGTAGCGGGCACCATGGTCGATGCCGTACACCATTGGCCCCAGCTCGATGATATTGAGGTAGAGTTCAAGAATCCGTTCCTTGGTCAGCTCCTGCTCCATCCGCTTGGCGAGGTAGAACTCCTCGATCTTGCGGGTAACGGTTTTTTCCCGTGAGAGAAAGAGATTCTTTGCCGTTTGCTGGGTTATGGTCGAGGCGCCGCGTGCAAAGCGCTTCTTTTCCAGGTCATACTTGATAGCGTTTTTGATCGCTTTGACATCAATCCCCTCGTGTTGATAAAAGTTGGCGTCTTCCGACACGATGACTGCCCACTCCATTTCCGATGGGATGCGTGACGCCGGGGTCCAGTGGGGATTCGCCGGGCCTACGATAAATGGATGCTGTTTACCCTGCCAGTCCCTTACCTGGATGGTCAGGCTCAGATGTCTGTCGGCAAGTCCTGTTACCGAGGGGAGCCGGAAGAGCGTGATACCGACCCAGGCTGCGTAAGCCAACAGGCTGATGAGAATGATTGCTGTCAACCATTTTACGACCTTCAAAGATGCCTCCACCTGCCGGTTCCGGCGAGGAGCGAGTATATCCGAATCAATCGTAGATGGCACGAATTGTATTTGCCAATAACCGAATGGTGCGCATTCTCCAAATAGATGCTGCTTCCGCTGCATTGCGGTACAATATAACAAGAAAGCGGTTCAGCATGTCTGTCCGCTCAGATCAGTGAGGAAGTTCATATGTCCAATAAACGACCTTGTAGTGACTCCCCTTCCGGTGCGATTCTACAGGCGTTCGGCGAGTTCAATCGTGGGGACTGGTATGAATGCCACGAGACGCTCGAAGACCTCTGGATCGGTTCCGAGGATGAACCGCGCTGGTTCTACCAGGGGATGCTGCAGATCGCCGTTGCCCTGCTGCATTGGCGCAATGAGAATTATGGCGGTGCAATCTCTTTGCTGACCAGTGGCATTAAGTATTTGCAGCGGGTCCGGCCGGTTTGTCAGCGCATTGAAGTAGCACTGCTCGCCGCCGAGGCGGAACGTTTCCGGGAAGAACTTTCCAGGCTCGGCCCGGAGCGGATGAACGAACTGCCAGACGCGCTGATTCCCAAAATGCGCCTGGCGCCAGGCGATAGTTTGCCCTGCGCGCAAGTTAAAAGCCCGTAACTAACCTCCCATTGCGTTCATCTGAGGATGAGGGTAAACTGCCGCCCGGAGGATTGCTTTGTGACTCTGCTTTACAGCCTCGACCTGCTTGGCACTGCGGCTTTCGCAGCGTCCGGCGCGCTGGCGGGTATCCGGCGCGACATGGACCTTTTCGGCGTTCTACTCCTGGGAATGGTAACGGCAACCGGCGGCGGAACCCTGCGCGACCTGTTGCTGGGGGACACCCCGCCGTTTATTTTCAAGGACGAGACCTATTTCTACCTGTCAATCATCGTAGCGCTTGCAGTTTTCCTGTTTCACCGCCGGATCGGCTTTATTGAGTATCCCCTGCTCTATCTTGATGCCCTGGGGCTGGGGACCTTTGTGGTAATCGGCACCGGCAAGGGGCTTGATTTCAATATCGGCTTCGTCGGTTCGGTCATGATGGGTGTCATGACCGCCACGGCAGGAGGGATGATGCGCGACGTTCTCTCGTCACGGGTACCGCTGGTGCTGCAAAAAGAGGTCTATGCCTCTGCCTGCCTGGCAGGAGGAACCCTCCTCTATCTTCTCCATCAGACGCCGCTTCCTTCTTCCTGGGCGCTGGCGCTTTCCGCCATTGCCACCACCATGCTTCGTCTCTGCGCCATCCGCTTCAACTGGTCACTGCCGAAGGCCCACCACGCAGGCAGTAACAGCTGATCTCCCCCCTGTTTGTCTAAGCACTTTCCACCTGCGCTGCCAGGCTGTTGGCAAGGTTGCTCAAACTGGCGGCGTTTTCCAGCCCATCGATAAAGCGTTGCGGTATCCCTGTCAATCCTACCTGGGCACCAACCAGGGCACCGGCCAGGGTGGCGCGGGCCTGGTTCTGGCCACCACCGTTGATGGCATGAAGCAGGGCGGCCTCGAAATCGTCGTGGAATCGTGCCGCCAGATAGTAGACCGCAGGCAGCTGGTGGTAGATGGCACAGGGCATGCCGTAGACAATGGCAACCTTCCAGGCCGGCTCGATCCGAATCTCCGGGTCAACTGCGGCTGCTGCCATGTATGACGGTGTCAGCAGGGCATCGGGGGAGGCGAACAGCCCGGCATGGGACGGGTCCGGATCGCCGGGACGGGGTGGTTGCAGATTGTCGCTGGTGATATGGTGAAACGGGAGTTCCCCCTTGTTGACCAGCCGCATCAGCTTGCCCGAGAGTTGCGCGTTCAGGGCATGCCCCTGTACCAGCATGCCGAGCACAGCACCGTAGGCCACGGTCATGGAGACTATCGCCGGGTCGTTCTGGGTCAAAATGGTGTTAGCGGTGATGGTGGCTGCGAGGCGGCGAGGGTTGCGGGCATAGCGCACCGCCAGGGCCAGGGTACGTTCGATTGCCTCGGTGTCGTCGGCATTGCCGCCGGTCCGGCCCCAGGGCAGCTGTTGTTGCACCCGCTGACGCCACAGTTCGCGGATCGACTGGCTGGTATATCCTCCCGGCCCGCTGATTGGAGTGCCGTCAAGCAGCGGCAGCAGCTCCTCGTCCATGCGGCGGCAGAAATCAGCTTCGTGGTAACCGTTGCTGGCAACCAGTGACTCTAAGGTCAGCCTGAGGATGAAGCCGGCTTGGGAGAGCTGGCCTGCTTTGAGCCCGCTATGGTATCGGCCCGGCTTGGGATCGGTATAATCGGTGATCCACTCGCCGTAGTCACGGCGCAGCTCGTCAAGATCGTAATACCAGTGCGGGCCAAGCCCCATGGCATCGCCGATGAAAGCGCCCATGATGGCCCCTGCCGCACGGTCCTGAATGGTTCTCTCTGACATAGTGACCTCCCCTGAGCAACAGTGCGCCCCTACCGTAAATAGCGCAGAGCCTTACCCGCTCTTTCGGGCGACTATGAACAGCTCGATATCGATCCGGTCGTGCACCAGATGCATGCCCAATTTTTCAAACAGCTTGCCGGAACCGTAGCAGATGTTCCACATGGTTCGGTCGATGTCAAAGGTTGCCTGGGCCTTGAGGCTGCCGTCCTCCTGGGGCGCCACGGCTGCCGGGAAGGCTATTTCCCGGGTAACGCCTTTGATGGTCAGTTCTCCCTGAACCGTGTGATCGGGCGTTCCCGGTGTGGCTTCGGTGATCGCTTGCCAGCCGGTAATGGCAATGGAGGCGACCGGGTAACGGTCGACGGCAAAAAAGTCATCGGATTTCAGATGTCTGATGAGCATCTGCCGGTAGGTTTCGTCTTTCAGGTCCAGGTTGCTGATGCCGGTCATGTCGAGGCTCATTGCCCCACGCTGCAAGGCGCCGCCGCTGATGACGATCTCGCCATCCGTGAAGGGGATCCGGCCGTAGTGGCGATTGTTGAAATTGCGGCCGGTCCACTCCAGCACTGAGGCTGCCGGATCGAGCCGGTAAATGCCGTCTGCGAGGACCGGTTCCGGGGCAATCGGCGCAACTGCTTCTGCTGGATAGCCGCTGGTAGTCCAGCCATTCAGGCCGCCAGCCAGCAATCGCACATCGCTATAACCGGCTTTCAACAGCTTCTCCCGTGCTGTTGCCGCCGCCAAGGTGGTGCCGGAGGCGTCATAGAGCACAATCGGCCTTGCTGGGTCGGGTGCCAGCTCGGCAATGCGGTCCAGGAACACCATCTCATAGACACAGGCGTTACAAGCCCCGGGGATGTGCCGACCGGCGTAAATCTCAGGCGGGAGTACATCTACAACAAGCAGGGCATCACCATCGGCAAGCCGCTTGCTCAGCTCCTGGCAGGTAATGGTAGCGGTCATGACTGCGCCCTCCTTTCGCGTTATCTGTATAAATACATTTTAGCGCCGCTCTCCATTATTTGCCAGTAATTACGCAAGGTTAAGTGTGGCTCATAATTTACCTGAAGGCAGATGTTGCAGCCGGTTCAGTTCTCGCTGATAGGCCTTGGCGCTGTTGTAGCCGCGTGTGCCGAACGGCTGCAGTTTTTCCAGCCAGTGCAGCTCAACTGCCGCCAGTAACTGTTCGACGTTATCACCCGGTTCCGGTTTGTCCAAAGTAGCGAGGATGGAAAACTCGAAGCTCTTGGCGCCAAATTCGGTCAAGTCCTTTTGCAGCTCCCTGCTGAACACGACCTTGCCCATACGCAGCTGGAACAGCCTGCTGTTGCGGGTCCCTTCGAGATTCTGGCTGCTGCCCACATAGATCCGGCCATTTACCGTGTTGCGGATCTGGTAAATGCCCATGTCCGGCTGGTTTTGCTTGTACAACCGCTTGATATCGGCGCGACTGGAATTCTTTTGACTGTTCACGGCAGCATCTCCCTCTGAAACCGGCCATGGCAGCTTGGCCCCTGCAGTGCCGGGCTGTTCTTCGCGCCAATAACTGCTGCCGTCCCGCTGAATCATCCCTTCGTCCACCAGCAGGCGGCGAATGGTGCAGTAGTCGTCGAAAACCGGCTGAATCAGCCCGGTAACTTCCTGTTCGCTGTAACGGTGCCCAGCTTTGAAGCGCAAGGCAAACTGCTCCAGGACAATCAGCCGTTTCTTGTGCTGCGCCGGCAGTTTCTCCAGCCGGCCATGGCGGAAAAACGACTCCAGCACCTTGTAGCGGTACTGCTCCATCCGGTTGTCCTGGAGTTCTTTACCAACCGGATGCATCGAAACAATCTCGCGCAAAGTGGTGTTGAAGATCTCGTCATTGGCCTGAAACACAACGTAGTACTGCTCTTTGTGGCTGCTGACCAGGCCGGATTGTTCCAGCTTGCGCAGGTGAAAGGAGACGGTCGATGGGGCAAGTCCGTGGCGCTTGGCAATCTCCTCCACATACTGGGAGCGCTCCAGCAGCGAGTTGACAATGGCCAGTCGCGACCGGTCCGCCAAGGCCTTCATGATGGCAATGCTTTGTTCGGTTTTCATAAACGACTCCTGATTCGATATGCGTCGAATTAAAATATGCATAATTGCTCGTCGGCTGTCAATCTGTTTTTATTGTTATCGAATCACAATCTGGCGTTTTGGTAGAAACAGCGAAGGCGGCCAAGCGGTCGCCTTGTGAATTGGGGATTGCCCAGTCATTTCGTTCTGGTGTCAGGCTATGGGTCGCCGTCATCGGTTATAGCCATCAGCGATATGCCTATCTGGGCGATACAGAGCAGGGTAAGGATGGCGAGAATAGCCAGCCCGGGCAGTTGCCTGCTCAGGCTGCCGGTTGCAATGCCAAGGAAGGCAATCAGATAATAGGGCAAAGCCAGTCGCCGGATCATCCCCATTTCCTCTTCACGGGTCGAGGCCAGGAAAATGGCGCTCAGGGCCAGGACGGTCAGCCCCATGGAACAGCAGAGCAACCACCGTTCAAACAAGGGCAGCGGCTCTGTGGGTTGCAGGGAAATGACATGCTTGATGCCAACCGCTACGGCAGTAATCCCCATGAGCAGCGGCAGATGGGCATAAAGCCACTGCTGATAGTATTTTAAGTGGCTGCGAGCTTGTAAGCGGCGGGTCATGGCCCCCTTTGCCCCCTCGAAATAGCCCCACCACAGCGCAAAGGCTATCAGCAGCCCCATGAGGCCCGCCAGCGCGGAAACCAGCGTCAAGCCGTTCTTGCCGATGCCAAATACCACGCTTGCAACCGCTTCGCCGATGACAATGATCGTAAACAGTCCGAACCGTTCCGGCAAGTGAGAGAGATGCGGTGGGAACCTCACATGTAGTTGCCCTGCAGTCAACGGTGCGGCGAAATCTACCAACAGCGCCGCCCCCCAGAGCCAGAAACGCCAGGGGGCCGGAATCAGTATGGAGCCTGCCCATAAGGCCGCTGCTGCGCCAAACCCATGGACGTAGCGGTCAGTCAGGGGCCGGACCGCCGGGATATGTCTGCCGGCGCGGATATATTCAGCCACGAGGATGAAGCGTACCGTGGCATAGGAAAGCGCGAACCCGGCCGATCCAGTGGTCAGTGCCGTGGGAACATGCACCGCCAGACTGGCGACCGCAGTCATCTGCAGCATGGTGAGGAGACGATGTAACAGATCTTCGGTATCAAAGCGGGAGAGGTAAAAGGTGTGCCCGGCCCAGGCCCACCAGACCGGAATGAAGATCATTGCGAACTTGAGGAATCCGGTTGGCGAATAGTCTGCACTCAAGCCGTTGGCCAACTGGGAGAGCGCCGCCACAAAGACCAGGTCGTAGAAAAGTTCCAGCCAGGTCGCATGCCTTTCTACTTCGGCGGTGTTGGCCGAGCGAAGGGTTGGCGGTTTGATAAGACCTTTTTTCAACATGGCCGGTAACCTTGATCTTGCCACACTAGCGGCAGACAACGCTGATAGGTTGGTGTCCTTACTCTAAAGGTTATCGCATAAAACCGGCTTCGCCACTTGGTGCCCAAAACACCAAAGGCAGCCGATTGGCTGCCTTGCGGGTTGAGTGGAAAGGTGGCATTCAGGTTACTTGATGTTCTTGCTGGTGAAGAGGATCACCTTGTCTCCCACGAAATTAACCGTGATGTTCTGCTGTTCGTTGCCCCAGATGCAGTTTCTCACGAACAGGGCTTCCGAGCAGCTATCGGGCTTGCCGAGGATCTTGATCACCTCGCTGTAGCCCAGCCCCATCTTGATTTTAGAATAGTTCTCCATGGTCAGCTTGCTGCAACCAACAAGCATGACCAGCGCAACTAGTACGACTGCCAAACGCATCCTTACGAGCATAACCCTGTCCTTTTCTGATGATCACCGTAGCCGGCGCTTTTTGGTCTTTGGCCTGGGAGGTATGGCAAGTGGAACAAATTCGGGTTCATAGCCGACAACGAAGCTGACAGTGCTCTCGTTGCGCATGCTCAGGAAGTGCGCGTTGTTGTTGTCAAACGGGCAGATCGGGACAGTGCAGGGCGCAAAACCGAACCTCTGATAGTAGCCGGGCTCGCCCAGAACAAACAAAGTCTGGTTCTTGATCGCCTCCTGGCGCAAGGCAAATCTGAGCAGCTCAGACCCGATTCCCTGTTTTTGAAAGTCAGGCGCTACGGCCATTGGAGCCAGATGCAGGCCGCAGAGTTCATTGCCGTGATAGGCATTGGTAAAGGCGATGTAAGCGATGACCTTGCCGACATGAATGCAGACCCATTCGTGCATAGGCCGGCCATTTTCGTGGAGCTTCTTCACCAGCGTGGTTTCATAATCGCTGCTGGGAAAGGCGCGCTGCAAGAGCGCATAGGCCTTGACGCGGGTTTCGTCAGTCACTTTCTGTATTTTCACAATAGTCCCCTGTCACACCGTGGTTATCGGCTAAAATGCAAATGGCCGCCCCCTTGCCGGCTAAGCCAGCAGCAACGAGATTGCATGGAGCAGCAGGCCGATCACCCCGCCGACCAGGGTGCCATTCATCCTGATGAACTGCAGGTCGGAACCGATGCTCAGTTCAATCTCGCTGGCATAGTCATCGTTTTCCCATTGCTGCACCGTGCTGGTAATATGACCGGCAATGGCTGTGCGCAGCGTGTCCCCGTATTTTATCACCAAAGCTTCCAGGTGCTCGTTCAACGACTCTTTCAATCCCGGTTCGCGCGACAGGGTGGCGCCGAGCCCGGCTATCGCTGCCGTAATCTTTTCCTGTACCTTTGACTCGGGCTGGCGCAGGTCACTGCTCAGCCAGCTCTTCAGGTCGCCGGCAAGGTTCTGCGCATAATCGGCTATCGACTGGGTATGCACCACCTCGCGTTTGATCGCCTCGACCTTGGTGCGTAGCTCCGGGTCGGATTTGAGCCTGGCGATGAACCCGGTCACGGCAGTGTCGAACTTGTACCTGACCTCATGGAGAGGATCGGCATTAACCTCCTGGATGAAGGCGTTGATCCTGCTGGCGACCTTTTCCCCCGCCCCCTTGGAAAAACTTTCCCGATTGGGGATAAAGGCACTCAGCAGCGGGTATTCCTTGGTGCACATGTTGTCGATGGCAGTGGCCAGCCTGGCCTGGGCTTCCGCAGTTGCCAGCCAGGCGGCAAAGCGGCGCAGCAGGTCGTCAAGCACGATCTGGTGGCGATTGTCTTTCCTTAAGGTTTCGAGCATCGCCCCGGCAGAAGAGGAGAGATCGAAGTTTTCTATCCTGTTGCTCAGAGCGGCTCTGAGCAACTGTTGTACCCGTTCGTCATCGATGAAATCCAGGGAGTCGGAGCACAAACGGGTCAAGCCCTTGGCCAGGCCGGTGCTATTATCCTTCGACATCAGGTAAACGGCAAGGTGCTCCGCCGGGTTATACTCCCGCAGCTTGGCAATCAGGGTGTCGCTGGCCAGGAACTTGTCGCGGATAAAGTCGGCCAGGTTCCCGGCAATGACATCCTTTTTGCTTTTAATGATGGCCGTATGGGGGATCGGTATCCCCAATGGGTGGCGAAACAGCGCCACCACAGCAAACCAGTCAGCCAGGGCGCCAACCATGGCGGCCTCGGCAAAAGCGGCCAGCCATTCCCAGGCGCCATGTCCCTTCTGGCTGCGAGCAACCACGAATAGTAGGGCCGCGCCGATCATCAATCCCGTCGCTATTGCCTTGTTTCTGATCAATATCCGTTTTCTGTAGTCCACACGCTGTCTCCAGATCTGGTGTCGTCTAACAACAAAGCCGCTTCATCAGACCGAAGCGGCTTTCCCTTACGCCGTTAATGTATGGCATGGGGGCACCGCTTTTGTCAACGCCTGGTGCATCACAGCAGCCCAAATGGCCGGCTCCTGGGTTCTGCTACGCAATTACCTGTCAGCCATCATCAGTGATAAGGCGTTTCCCCCTGAGATGGATTATGCTATGATTCCTGACCCAAAAGGTAAGACACTAACCCAATAAGGAGTAGACAATGGCAAGAGCCACTGCCCGCCACATCCTGGTGGCAAGCAAGGAGGTCTGCGAAGACCTCAAGAAGCAGATTGAAACTGGCGCCGACTTTGCGGCCGTTGCCCAGCAGCATTCCCTTTGCCCATCGGGCAAGCAGGGTGGCGGTCTCGGTGAATTCGGCCCGGGCCAGATGGTTCCGGAGTTTGACCAGGCAGTATTCACCGGCGAAGTGGGCAAGGTCCTCGGTCCGATCCAGACCCAGTTCGGCTACCACCTGCTGGAGGTTACCAGTCGCACTGCATAGGCAGGCCTTTTCTGTAACAACAAGGGCCTGGCTGCTTTAATAAAGCAGCCAGGCCCCGGTACGGTTTTCGATCGTCACTTACCTATTTCCCCAATAATCCCAGATGCCGGTCATCCTTGGAATGCTTGCATACTTAGCCGTAGCTCCTCGGCCAGCTCCTCAAGATTTGCCACCTCCAGGTCGGCCAGTTCGGGCCACCGGAAGGCGCCGGTGAGGTCCACATGAATGGTGGCGGTGCCGGCAGCGCGCCCCACCTGCAGGTCGAACAGATAATCTCCCACCATTACCGCCTCGTCCGGGGTGCCCCCCCATGAACCGAGAAGTTTCGTTATCCCCTCTGGGTGCGGTTTTGGCACAGCTTCGTCGCGACCGAGGATCGCTTCCGGAGTAAAGTACTGCCTGAGGCCGATCTGTTCCAGCGTATGGAGGGCAATCTCCCGCGTATTGCGGGTAAGGATGCCAACCTGAGCACCGCGCCTCGATAACAGATCAAGCAGCCTTTCAGCGCCGGGCGCAGCAGCGGTCTTGGCCGCCAGCTCATACTCGATCGCCATCAGCCGGGCATGCTTAGTCGCGGCCTCTGCAGCCGGCAGAGAGGCAAGAAAGCCGAGAATGTCAAGATCACTGTCTGCCATGCCGAGCGTTTCCCGGATAGCGGCAAAATCATGCACCGCCAGGGTCAGAGTTCCATCAAGATCGAAAATCCAGCAGCGCCGATCAAGTATCTGGTGATAATGTGCCATAGCAGCAGGATAGCCTCTTTTGTCCTTTGCGGCAATCGCCATATTCAGGGGAGAGAAGACACCAACGACAAAGGAGGTTCCGCTCGAAAAAGAGCCTGTCCCTTAGCGCGATCTTAATGGCCCTTCAGCGAGCGAAAACTTACCAGCGTGCGTTGTTTTTCGTCGTAGAGATTCAGGCGCAGCGAACCCAGGCTCTTACGCACGGTGAGCGGTTTGACTTGCTGAAGTTCCGCTATTGCCTCGAAGCACTCCTGGAGCCGGTAGTTCGGAATTCCGGGACGCATGTGGTGGACATGGTGGAAGCCGATATTGCCCGTCACCCACTGCAACAGCGGTGGCAAGCGGTAATACGACGCCCCTTCCATGGCAACCCGCCACGGGTCCCACTCCTCGTGACGGGCCCAGTAAACCCCTTCGAACTGATGCTGATTGTAGAACAGCCAGATGCCGAGTGTTGCCGCCATTATCAGTACCGGCAGCTGGACCAGTACATAGGTTCTTAGTCCGATGGTCAAGCCGGCTGTTAACCAGATGACGACCAGTGCCAGATCGGTGCAGATCACGCTGATGAAGTCGATCTTCTTTGCTCCCGGAGACGGATAGCGGTTGCGCAGCAGAAAATAATAGAGCGGTCCGATGCCCAGCAGGATAAGCGGGTGACGGTACAGCCGGTACGCCAGTTTTTGCAGCGGTGCTGCCGACCGGTATTCGTCGACGGTCATGGTGGTGATGTCTCCCATGCCGCGCCGGTCCAGGTCGCCGGCAGTAATGTGGTGCCCGGCGTGGCTTCTGCGCCAGTCATGAAAAGCAGTGAACGTGAGGATGCCGCACAGGTAACCGACATTTCGGTTCCAGCGTGGCGCGGAGAACAGTGAGCCGTGGGTGCAGTCATGGAACAGGATGAAAATCCGGGCAAACAAGGCGGCGGCTGCTATGCCGAGAGTCAGGGTGAACCAATAAGGGTAGCCGTTTTGCACGGTGTAACCCATGGTAGCCAGCAGGGCGAGATAGGGAATGATGGTAGTAAGCAGTTGCCGGACTGCGGTACGGTTGTCAGCCTTGGCAAAGCGGGCGGAGGACTGGTACCACGCCGGTTTTTCAGTCTTGGTGATCACCAACACCGGGTTGAAGGACATAGGCAGCCCCTTCGACAGAAGACTCGGAACCTCGACAAGAATAAAGTATAGCAAAACAACACTGATCGACAAATTCTACGGAAATCGGACCACGGCTGATAACTGCCAGCACTACTTCAGCCGTGAGTTCAGCGGGGCAACAAGCAATGTTGGGTTAATGCCCTGGGTTTTGGCGTGATCTTCAATAAAGAAAAAAGGCGGCCAACTGGCCGCCTTTAACATTAAGCGTGAATAAATCGGTTGTGACCCGAGAGAAACAGGCCTGATTAATGTACCTGGGCCGCTATGCTGAATTGTTTCTCAGCCTTCTTGATCTTTTTAGCAGCCTTTTTTTCCTTCGGGGTCGTGGCGGCGGCTTTTTTGCCTTCTTTCCTGCTGCTCGTGCCTTTACTCATGATTTCTGCTCCTTAGTGCCGACTCGTATGGTGGGTATTCACCAAAGGTACGACTGATCTAACTATAGCATACATTCATGAAAGCACAGGATTTATTACTGGCGTGACCAGGACTCGGTTTTTGCATTTGTTGCCTTGTCCCCCGAGATCCCTCCTGTAAGCTACAGCAGCTCAAGCGGCGGCTCATCCAGCGCCGCCATCTGTTCGCGCAGCTCCAGGATCTGTTCGCCCCAGTAGCGCACACTGTTGAACCAGGGAAAGGCAATCGGAAACGCCGGGTCATCCCAGCGGCGGGCAAGCCAGGCGCTGTAGTGCAGCATGCGCAGGGTGCGCAGCACCTCTATCAGCCGTAACTCGGCTGGATCGAAGTCGAAGAATTCATTGTACCCTTCCAGCAAGGCATCCAACTGGGAAATCTTGCGCGAACGCTCACCGGACAGCATCATCCATAAATCCTGAACCGCCGGGGCCATACGGCTATCGTCGAAATCCACAAAATGGGGGGCATGGTCGCGCCAGAGAATATTGCCGCTGTGGCAGTCGCCATGCACCCTGATGTAGCGAATCTGCCCGGCTGCAGCCAGCCCCTGTTCGATCTTCTCCAACAGCTGATCGGTCAAGGCGGTGTAGCTTTCACGATACTCAGCCGGAATAAAGTTCTCCCGGATCAGGGCAACGCTCTCGTGGCCAAAGCTGAGGCTATCCAGAGTTGGCCGATAACGAAACGGCTTGACCGCGCCGATACGATGCATCCGGCCCAGCATCCGGCCCAGGATCAGCAGGTTGTCCAGATTGTCAAACTCCGGGGCATGCCCCCCTTGCTGGGGGTAGAGGGCGAATTTCAAGCCATGGTGCCGAAAGAGGCTCTCACCGGCGGGATTCTGCCAGGGCGCTACTACCGGCAGCTCATGTTCGGCAAGTTCGAGGCTGAACTGGTGCTCCTCGATGATCTGCTGGGAAGACCAGCGCCCGGAACGGTAGAACTTGGCGATCAGCGGCTTGGCATCCTCAATGCCGACCTGATAGACGCGGTTCTCGTAGCTGTTCAGGCTAAGATTGCGGCAATCGCAGTGAAACCCCTGGCTCTCGACGGCGTCCATGACAAAGTCAGGGGTGAGTTTGTGAAAGGAATGCTGGTGTACTGTCATTGTGCTCTTTCGCCTGGTTGTCCGGTTGCTTTCATCGGCACATTGTTGTGCGGGCGGCTAAGAATCGCACATTTTGAAAATTAAGCACAACCTATTTTGCACAAAGTCACCTCTTGTCGCTTTGTCTGCGCCGTTGCAAGCAGAATAGAGGTGGAAATGGCTCCAGCATCACTTTGGGAAACTATTGACAAGCCACGATAGAAATGATAGCAATGCTTGAAAATTGCTTGAGCGATAGACGATAATACTCAACCATTCGCAAGAATGGGGCGGAAAGCCTATAGGGTCTCACCGAGACAGCCGGGTTGCCGAAATATCACACGATATTTGGCCTCGGCTTTTTTGTTGTCAAATCAGTCAGTCGAGGTCGAACAAGCCAGGTGCGGCAAAGCTTAAAATTGGTGGTAAGCGATAATACTCAACCACCCGCGAGGGTGGGGCGGAAAGCCTACAGGGTCTCACTGAGACAGCCGGGTTGCCGAAATATCACGCGATGTTCGGGCCCGGCATTTTTTTATCAAGAACATTGTTGGGAAAGGGACCTCATTCAACCCATGTGCCGAATCATTGATCTGTCACGCTTAGCAAATTTAGGACTGCGCCTGCTGGCGCTATGTCTGGTCCTGGCAACTCTCAATGGCTGTGCCGTTATGAAAAGCGTTAAGGGCGATTCGGCGCTGTTCTCCGGCCCGCTTGCCCAGGATATCGAGAAGAACGAATTTTCCGTGGCCCGTGGCGACGACGTCATTGGCCGGCTGGCTACCGTGAGGCTGGAACCGGGAGACACCCTGCCGGATATTGCCCGGCACTTCGGCCTGGGACTCACTGCCATCAGCGCAGCCAATCCCGGCGTTGATGTCTGGGTGCCGGAACCCGGAGCGCGCGTGGTATTGCCGCTGAATTTCATCCTGCCGGACGCCCCGCGCAAGGGGATCGTGATTAACTTGGCCACCATGCGGCTGTTTCACTTCAAAGGTGATGGTAACTCGCTGGCGGTGACGACCTACCCGGTAGGCATCGGCACCAAAGAGCGCCCCACCCCCACCGGTCAGATGTACGTGCAACGCAAGGCAACCCGACCGACCTGGTATGTGCCTGCGTCCATTGCCGAAGATCATCGGAAAAAAGGGGATCCCCTGCCGGCAAAGGTTCCGCCGGGGCCTCTGAACCCCCTGGGGGACCGCGCGCTCTATTTGAGCAAAGCAGGCTATTTGATCCATGGCACCAATAAACCGGCCAGCATCGGCCTTAAGGCAAGCAATGGCTGTTTGCGGCTTTATCCGGAAAATGTGCAGATGCTCTACGACGACACCCCGGTAAAGACTCCGGTCGTGATTGTTAACCAGCCCTATCTCCTCGGCCAACAAGATGGGGTGCTGTATCTGGAGGCACATAAGCCCCAGGAAGACTCAGGTGTTGCTGAGCTGGAGAAGGTTTACGCAAAATTGCGGGACCTCGAAAAGAAAGCGGCGACTACGCTTGACTGGAAAAAAGTCAAGGAGGTTCAGCTGGCGGCCCAGGGAATTCCAGTGCCCATCTTTGCGATGAGACAAGGAGCCGCAACAGAGGCCGAACCGCCGATCGCAGTTGCACACCCGGCCAAACTGTACGGACGACCGGAATTACCGGAACTGAAACCTGATGCCTGGTATGTGCTGGCGGCTACTGTGCGTGACGAGACCGATGCTTTGCGGCTTGCCGCCATCATTAACCACCAGGGGCCACCGATCCCGGCACGGGTATTGGCAAAGAACGACAGCCACCGGGTAATTGCCGGCCCGTTTCCCGATATCAGTGCGGCCAGGGATGCGGTAAAACGCTTGAAAATAGATTTGGAAATAGACGGGATCTTGATTGAGCCTGACCAGCAGGGCTAGTCGCTGCCGCTTTATCTCAGGTCGGAGATGCGGTGAGCGGTGCATGTCCTCTCATTTTGCTGAGGGGACTTAACTAAACGGAGGTGACAAAAATGAAGAAAAGTCTTTTGGGGATCGCGATAGTGCTTGCTTTTGCCGCGTTGACCGGCTGTGCAACAACAAGGGAACTTGAGCAAGTGCAGGCGCAGGAAAAGCTGATTGGGGCTAAAGCCGATCAGGCAGTGCAGGATGCACAGGCTGCCAAGGCAGCAGCTGATGCCGCCAGATTGCAGGCAGACGCTGCCGCCGCCCGCGTCGAAAATGCGGTGAAGGCAGCGGAGGAGCGGGAAAAGGTAGCCGCTGAAAAGGAACGGATTGCCGATGAAAAGGCGGCAAAAGCCGAAGCCGTTTTCCAGAAATCAATGAGGAAGTAAGATTTGCCGATAATGAATGGCAGGGGCAAAACCCTGCCATTTCATTAGCTGGTTAGGATTGCAGCTCTGAGACTTTTTTTGATGCTTTTGCGTAGGGGAAAGCGATGCGTGCAAGGGGAATTAGCCACATTGGGCTAGCTGTCGGACTCTGGCCGTCACACAGGATTCGTGCCCGGATTGGTCGGCTCTTTATCGGCGTCGCGATGGTCCTGATCTGCGGCTGCAGCCACTTCAGTGACGATTTTAAGGCCAAGTCGACCTTTGAAGAAGCGAACACACTCTTCAGTCAGGGGAGCTATCCGGCCTCTCTGAGCAAATATCAAGAGATCATTGAAAAATATCCTGCCACAACGGATCGGGTGCTGTTCGAGATGGCTATTGTTTATGCCCATCCGCAGAACGAGCAAAAAGATTATCAGAAGGCCCTGGAATGTTTTCAGAAGCTGATAAAGGATTACCCGGGGAGCGGCTATCGGCAGGACAGTGAAATGATGGTCTTTTACCTCAACAATGTTACGGCTAAAGACCGGACGATTGCCGGGCAGCAACAACTCAACGAGACGCTCCGCCAGGAAGTTGCTGCTCTCCAGCAACAGGTGAAACTCAAGGAGACCGAGATCGAGCTGCTGCAGCAAAAGATTGCAGCACTGGAACAAAAGGCTGCTGGCCTGGCAATCCAGAAGGGGTCGGCAGACAGGATCCTGATTGAAAAAAAGCAGCGCCGCTTGACCCTGTTCTCCAAGGGCGAGGTGCTAAAAACCTACAAAATTGCCTTGGGGGGGAACCCTGACGGTCCAAAGGAGAAACAGGGTGACAACAAGACCCCGGAGGGGATCTATGCCATAGATTCACGGAACAAGGACAGCCGTTATCACCTGTCGCTGCATATTTCCTATCCCAACGAGCGCGACAAGAAGCGGGCAAGACAGCTGGGAGTCGCTCCGGGTGGCGATATCATGATCCACGGCATTAAGAACGGGTTCTCGTGGGTTGGCGATATGCACACCGGCATTGACTGGACAAAAGGGTGTATCGCTGTCACTGACGAAGAAATAGAGGAAATTGCCAAGGCAGTGCCAAATGGCACCGTTGTCGAGATAAAGCCATAGCAGACCAGACCACAACCGCTTGGCCGCATGTGGCATGCCGTAATGGTGTCACCGTAATCCCCGAGGTCCTACTCAACACAGCCCGTGCAGGGCAGTTGCGAACGCCTGCAAGGTTCTGGCCCGCCGCAGTTCCTTGAGCGGTTTGGTCAGTTCCGGATCATCCAGGTAGGCAATGATCTCCTTGATCTTGCTCAGCACCTGCATGTCGCCGCAGAACAGCTGGCTATAGCGGGTCAGCATCTCCCTCAGATAGCGGGCAAGCTCCAATCTCCGCTCTTCCCGGCTGGGTTCGGGAGGCACCTCTCCCCGCAGGCGCAGGAACAGCAGCGGATCGGCAATCGCGCCCCGCCCTAGCATCAGCCCGGCAGCGCCGGTTTCGCCCAGAAGCAGGTTGCCATCGGCAGCGCTCCGGATATCCCCGTTGGCAATCACCGGCAGCAGGGTCTCCCGCACTACCCGGGTGGTGACCCCATGGTCGGCAACTCCCTGGTACTTCTGGACCACGGTCCGGGGATGCAGCACCAGAAAATCCACTCCACTCGACTCGAAGAGCGGCAGCAACGACAGGATCTGGTCCGGATCGTCGTAGCCGGCCCGGATCTTTACGGAGAACGAGCCGGCGATGACCTCCCGCAGGGCGGGGATGACCTCTGCCAGATCATCCGGGCAGCGGAGCATCCCCCCGCCGGTCATGCCGCCGCCCATCCGACCATAGGGACACCCCATGTTGAGATTGATGTGAGCAGCTCCAGCCTCCTGCGCCACCCTTGCCGCCGAGACCAGCGCCTCCCGCCCATGCCCCACCAATTGGACTACCAGCGGCACCCCTCCCTGCTCAGTGGCCACATCCCGCAGGTCGGCAGCAGTGAGCGACGTTCCCGCCGGCGCGGTATTGACGCGCATAAACTCGGTAAAGATGACATCGGGCCGGACATGCTCGATGAAATAGGCGCGCAAGGCCCGGTTGGTCAGCCCCTGCATCGGCGCCAACATCAGCGGTGTGGTCCCGGTTTGCCACGGAAGTACCGTGTTCAATGTTTCCGGTGTTTTCTGCGCGGAGTAGCTGACGGTCGTGTCATTATGGGGGAAAAGAATAGGCATGCTGCACATTGTTGCTCACCTGGCGGAAAAATATCAAGCATGGAAATAGCAAAGCTGTCGGACTGGCTCTCTTTTTAACTAATTTTATGCAATAAACTTACAGAGATATGTTGCGCCGCACCGGTCGAAAATGCTACATAGATGGGCAACCCTCTTCACGTTGCCCTGATAGGATCAGGGAATGCGGAGTCATATCACATTTATGAGGTTTAAAAGCATGACAATGACAAACTTCGGTCCGACCAAGCTGGAGGCAACGCTTATCCCGAAAATAGCGCAGCAGTGGGGAACGCCGGTGTATCTGCATGATCAGGAATTCATAGAAAACAGCTGCGAGCAGCTGCTGAACATGCCCAATGCCTATGGGCTGCATGTGCGCTACGCCATGAAGGCCAACTCGGATCGTACCGTACTGCGGGTTGTTACCAATAAAGGGCTGGATCTGGATTGCTCGTCACTTGATGAGGCAGCCCGTGCCTTTAGCGCCGGGATTCCGTATAGCCGGATGATGCTGACCACTCAGGAGGTGCCGACCGGTGAGGAACGCGCCGAACTTGAGGCGATGATCAAAGCGGGCCTCAAGTACAATGTCTGCTCCATGACCCAGTTCCAGCTGATTGCCGACTTTGCCAAGGCTAACCGCATCGACCTCTCCATGCGAGTCCATCCGGGTGCTGCCGGCGGCGGTGAAAGCGCCACCCGCGATACCGGCAGCGAATACTCCTGTTTCGGCGTGCATCTGAACGATGTCCCGCAGGTAAAGGCCCTGGCCGATGAAAAAGGGTTGCGCTTTACCCAGGTGCACGTCCATATCGGTTCCGGGGGCGACCCGGAAAAATGGCGCCAGAACATCGACCGGGAGCTCGGCTTTGTGAAGAGCTATTTCCCTGATGCCACAACTGTCAGCTTTGGCGGGGGGCTCAAGGTCGCCCGGATGCCGGGAGAAAAACAGGCCGACATCGCCGCGCTGGGTGCCTATGCCAAGCAGCGGATCACGGAGTTCAAGGAGGCCACCGGTCGCGAGCTGCAGATGGAGATCGAGCCGGGCACCTATGTAGTGGCCAACTCGGGCCATATCATCACCCGGATCATCGACAAGAAGCTGACCAACGAGCTGAACTTCCTGATCGTCGACGGCGGCATGGAACTGCTGACTCGCCCGCTCTTGTACGGCTCCGAGCATCCCATTGCCATTGTCCGCCAGGACGGTACCCTGCTTTCCAGTGAGTACGACAGTACGCCAACTGCCGGGTTGAAATCGTTCGGCATTGTCGGGCGCTGCTGCGAAAGTGGCGATTCGGTGCGTCTGGACAACGACGGCAACATCGTGCCGGTGCTTATCGCTGAACCGGAAATTGGCGACTATGTGGTCATCGGCGGCACCGGTGCCTATTCCGAGAGCATGTCACCGGAAAACTACAACTCGCACCGCAAGCCGGGAGCCGTCATGAAGACCAAGAGCGGTGAACTGGTTCAGATCAGGAAGAAACAGGTTCGGGAGCAGATCTACCAGAACGAGCTGGATGTGCAACTGTAATTGATCAGTCATAGCTAGTGAAAGAGGCCAAGGGGCATGCCCCTTGGCCTCTTTTTTGTATAAGACAGCTGATAATAGAAACTGGCTGCTGAAGCCGGTTATCAATTTTCAGATCATAAGATAGGCCCTGTCGGAAATCTACGGCTTCGAGGACAGCTACCGGTATTACTAAAAATTGGCAGCTGCCAGCCGATATGAATTCCTGTAGTCCTGGCAAGCGAGCATTGCTCGCGATAAAATTAGACATTTACCTGGAGAGAAAGGTCATGCCTGACACTTATTTCGCCCCTGCCGGGCGGTCTTTTTCCGAACAGCTTGAGGAACAATGCAGGATTATTGATTCCAATCCATTAGCCCAGTCACTGCTGGATGCCATGCCTGATCCCGCCTTGATCCTGAACGGTCAGCGCCAGATTGTGGGAATTAACAGCCGATTGTTGGCGGTCTTTGGGGCACAGTCGGCAGAAGCTTTTATTGGCTTGCGCCCGGGAGAAGCCTTTGCCTGCATTCACCATCAAGAAGGACCCGATGGTTGCGGCACGGCACCGAGCTGCTCGGTTTGCGGGGCAGTGATGACCATCCTCGCCTGTATTGAAACCGGCCAGCAAACTCGGGGAGAATGCCGGCTCACATTGCGCCAGAAAAGAATTGTGGCTCTTGATCTTGAGATTGTCGCAACACCTTTGTACATAGGAGGAGAACCATATTTTGTCTGCGCGCTCAAGGATATCGGGGCTGAAAAATGGAAGTCGGTCATGGAGCGTACATTTTTCCATGACATCATCAATACTGCCGGTGGTATTCGCGGTCTCGCGGCACTATTGGCGGAACCGGAACTCGATCACAAAACGGAGCAGGAATGTAAACAATGGATGCTTTCCCTTTCCGATACCCTGATTGATGATATCAAGCATCAGCGGAATCTTATTGCCGCGGAGAAAGGGGAATACGTTCCAAAGTTAGAACATGTTGATCTTGGTGTGATGATGAAAGAACTGCGCGAGTCGTTTATTCATAATGAACGGACTGCGGGCCGTGGAATTTTGCTGGAGGTTCCCCCTGCTATCTCGATCAAAACCGACCCACCGATTTTTCGCAGAATCGTCGGCAACATGCTGATGAATGCCATCGAGGCCGCGCCTTCTGGGGCTTCGGTAACGGTAAGGTGCAGCAATACCGGAGAGACGGTACGGATCGAGGTGGAAAATCCGGGAGATCTTCGGGAAGACGTTCAGCTGCAGATATTCAAGCGCTCATTCAGTACGAAATCGACCCATGGTCGCGGGATTGGCACTTACAGTATCAAGCTGTTCGGTGAACAATATCTTGGCGGTGAGGTTGGATTCAGTTCCGGTGAGGGAAAGACCAGGTTCTATATCCTGCTGCCGGCAGGATAAATTGAACTGCAGGCGTTGAAACCTGTTTGCTGAAAATGGAAAGGCGGCCGATCGGCCGCCTTTTGAATTATCAAACCAGGTGCTCAGGCAGGGTTGATGGAAGCTGCTACACCCCAGAGGGGTCTTTAGGAGATGCAGCTTGTAGCGATCAAGGTATACTTAACTTACAGATCCGATGCTCGAGAATAGACCACGGCAGAAAAGGAGGCGATCATGACGGTAGATGTCCAGGAGGCAATCAAAAATTCACTGCTTACAGAGAAGAGCGCCATGCTCTTTTACCAGTACGGTGCCCAACAGTTCAAGGACCACGGCGCCAAACGTACCTTTGAACTGCTGGCCAGCGAAGAGCGGGAACATGCCGGCCATTTCCACCGGATTTACCCCGGCAGCGACATCCCATCTTTGGACGAATTCCTGGCGATCCAGGCTTCTGACGAGTCAACCTGGCTTGCTGTGGCGAAAAAAGTATGCGGTGCTGAGTTCACCGAGCAGAAGGCTCTTGAGGTGGCTCTGAACAAGGAGAAACAGCTGGAAGAGGCGCTGAGGGAGCTGGCCGTCAGAATGGACGATCCTGAAGTCCGGGCAGTGTACGAGTTGAATGCCTGTGAGACTCACAAACACTACCTGTTGATCGAGGCGGAATATGCACGGATCATGGGGATGGTGGACGAATCTGACATGGATACCTTTGTCAGGGAGTAATCCCCTCCGGGCAACAAGAAAGGCGGTCGAGTGACCGCCTTTGAATTACCTATTTATCCCCGGAATTTTCAGCAGGGGGACCTAATTCCAATTATCAATTTTCAGGTCATTCGGTGATGGCTTTCCTGTGCCCTTTTCCACATACTCACGCAGGCTTAACAGGAATGTGGCCCACTTCATACTGCAGTGATAGGTTGCTTCAACCGCCTCGCGCCAGTTTCTATGGCCGAAGAGGACAATGGTCTGATTGTCCTGCTCTGACAGTTGGAAGGTGATGTCTGTGCCAATCCATTCAGCCGGCCCTTCTACACAGCGCCAGCGAACCTCTTTATTCTCGCCCAGCTCTTGCACTTCCATAACCATCCCGCCCAGTAGTTCGCCTGACTTCGTGCGGAAGCGGAATTCGATCTCCCCTCCGACCCGGGTATCACCCGTAACCTCCTCGGTCCACCAGTGGGCCAAGCCTTCCAGAGTTGTCAGCGCGCTATATACTTGAGCCACCGGGGCCTTGATTCCTATTCGATGTAGAATGTCTACCATCTTAATCACCTCCAGTTCTATTCGTATGGTGAGGTCTCCTTGATATATGTTGTCAAAAGGCAAAGCAGGTGCAGCCGATCCCCCAGCTGCCACCCTTCCCGACGACCGTATGGGTATGCTGATGCAGCGGATTGCCGCATGACCTGCTGCGGCTGACGCTTACACCTGCGACAGCATGGGTATAACGGTACGCGCCACCATAAACCCCGGTCGGCGCCCAGTTCGGCGACACCGGCGGCAGCGGCGGGGCCAGTCCGGCAAACTCGGCACTGCCATGCACAATCTTGCCATCCATGATCGTCAGCACTGACTCGATACCCTTAATCTCATCCTCCGGAACCGTGAAGTAATCGGCTGAGAGTACGGCCAGGTCGGCCAACTCCCCTGGGATAATCCGCCCCTTTTTATTGTCGTCCCCTGAGAACCAGGCACTCCCCTCGGTGTAGAGGCGTAGAGCCATGTTACGGTCGAGGCGGTTCTTCTCATCGTAGAGCGTCAGCCCACCCACTGTCTTGCCGCTCACCAGCCAGTAGAGCGACACCCAGGGGTTGTAGCTTGAAACCCTGGTTGCGTCGGTACCGGCCCCGACAGGAATTCCCAGGTTCAACATGCGGGCGATCGGCGGTGTTCGCTGTGCTGCTGAGGCGCCGTAACGATTCACAAAATATTCACCCTGGAAGGCCATCCGGTCCTGGATGGCGATACCCCCTCCCAGCGTGTGTACCCGTTCCATGCTCTGCTCCGAGATGGTCTCGGCATGGTCGAAGAACCAGCGCAACCCGTTGAATGGGAGTTCCCGGTCGATCTCTTCGAACACGTCCAAAAAACGGCTGATCGACTCATCGTAGGTGGCGTGCAACCGGAACGGCCAGCGGTTGGTGACCAGCAGTCTGATCACCTTCTGCAACTCGGCCTCCAGAACCGGCTGTAGTTCAGGCCTCGGTTCCAGGAAGTCCTCGAAATCGGCCGCCGAAAAGACCAGCATCTCACCGGCGCCATTCATCTTGTAGATGTCATTGCCCTGTCCAGGCGTGACGATCCCGGTCCAGCCGGCAAAGTCGTCGTACTCCTCTTTCGGCCGCTGGGTAAATAGGTTGTAGGCGATGCGCAGGGTCAGCTGGTTCTGCTCAACCAGATGCTCGATAACCCGATAGTCATCCGGGTAGTTCTGAAACCCGCCGCCGGCGTCTATGGCACTGGTAAGCCCCAGCCGGTTCAGCTCCCGCATGAAGTGGCGAGTCGAGTTGACCTGATCGTCGAAGCCGAGCTTCGGTCCCTTGGCCAGGCTGGAATAGAGGATCAGGGCATTCGGTTTGGCGATCAGCAGCCCGGTAGGGTTGCCGTGCCGGTCGCGCTCGATCAGGCCGCCGGGAGGGTCGGGGGTCTCCTTCGTATAGCCCATGGCATGCAACCCCGCCCGGTTGACCAGGGCCCGATCGTAAAGATGCAGTACGAAGACCGGGGTATCCGGCGATGCTGCGTTGATTTCATCCAGGGTCGGCATGCGCCGTTCTGCGAACTGGAATTCAGTCCAGCCCCCCACGACCCGCACCCATTGTGGGGCCGGTGTAGCCAGCGCCTGCTCCTTCAGCATCCGCAGGGCAATTGCCAGTGATGGCACGCCGTCCCAACGCAATTCCATATTGTAGTTAAGGCCGCCGCGGATGACATGGATATGGGAATCATTCAGACCCGGAATCACGGTGTGCCCCTTCAGGTCAATGATCTGTGTGGTCGCGCCGGCCCGTTGCAAAATGGTTTGCTCATCACCAGTCTCCAGGATTCGACCCTCTGCGATGGCCACCGCTGATACTTCCGGCAACAGTGGGTCGAGAGTCGCTATGCTCGCGTTATGTAAAATGAGTTCTGCAGTTTTCATCGGAATCACCTCGCAACGGGCCGCTTTCTATCTCGGCCACTTTCATGGTCAGTTCCCTGCTACTCCGGCGCGGCTGGCTGGAGCGCCATGCACCATGGTGTAGGCATACTCAACTCCCTGTCCATAGGCACCGCAGTGCTCTTTAACCACTTCGATGACCGCGTTGTAGGTATCTTTGCTAGCCCAGTCACGTTGGTATTCAAGTAACACCTGCAGTGCGGTGACCGGCACCACACCGGCCTGCTCGATACGCCGCATGGCGGCATTGTGGGCCGCGACACTGGTGCCGCCTGAGGCGTCTTCGACGGCATAGACCTCGTAGCCTGCCTTGAGCGCCTCAAGGGCCGGGAAGGTCAGGCAGACTTCAGTCCAGAGCGCTGCCATGATCAGTTTTTTGCGGCCGGTAGCAACGACTGCCTCAACCAGCTTGGCATCTTCCCAGGAGTTCATGCTGCTCCGTTCGACCGGCTCCTGATCCGGGAAGATGTCGAGTATCTGTGGCCACATGTTGCCGGAGAAACTTTTCGTTTCTACGGTAGTCAGTATTGTGGGGACATTGAAAATTTTTGCTGCCTTGGCGAGCAGCATGACGTTGTTGAACAGGGTCTGACGGTCGATATTGGCAACTCCGAAGGTCATCTGCGGTTGAAAGTCGATCAGTATCAGAGCGCTGTTCTGCGGGTTCAATAGTTCGGTTTTCATGGCATGCCTCCTAATGAGACAATTATTGTCCTCTATAAGTCAACAATAGACCTCTGACCTTAAAATATCAAGCCAACGCCATAAGTCCGATCCTGGAAATGATGTGCGGCTGGGCGCGGCAGTATCTGCAGGGTTGAGAACAGTTGCGCCATGGGTATAAAAACAGCAAAGGCGGCCAATTGGCCGCCTTTGAATTAAGTATGGAGTCACTCTTTCTTTTTCTCCTGCTGCTGGCGCGGTTGCTTAGTGCGCTGCCGCGGTAGATTGCCGCTGCGGAGTTGCTTGATGATCACCTCCAGCCCTTTGTCCTTATGGGCGATCCACCAGTCGGCACTTTTTTCCTGGGTAACAATGGCTTCAACCGCCTTGAAGATCTCCGGCGAAGTCTCTTGCCAGACCTTCAGCCGGTCCTTCCTTATCTTCTCTGCCCAGACAACCAGTTTGGGTGCCCCTGTCAGCTGCATCTGTGCTCCTTTCCCGTTCATGGGAGTCCTCCGGTTAAATCAGGGGCCTACTCGGTTTCCTTCAAGGTGGCCGATCGACCGCCATTCGAGTTAAGCATGGTGTTCCCGGAACTCAACTTGTTATCTGGTTCTCCATAGCTGCTGACCATGTGCGTATTTGCTGTGCTTCTTTTTCCGAGATGCCCAGCGACAGCAGAAAGGCATGGTGGGCCTCCGGCTCCCGCCGCTCAAACTCCACATGGAGCTTTTTCATGGCAGCGTCATCCATCCCGGCAGCGCGCAGCATGGCAACGAACATCTCCTTGTTCACGGTGGCACCCGGTCCACCCTCACCCTGCACTTTCAACATCCCGGCCAGCAGGTGCTGCTTGGTGCGCAACGCCTCGATCTCCGCGCCGATCTCATCCAGACGCCGGCGCAACACAGTGGTCGTGTCGTCACCGGCAGTGGCGAGAATCGCCCTGATCCCGTCGATATCCATGCCGGCCCGGCGCAGAGAGCAGATCGACTCCAGCCGGCCTTGATCAGCGGGAGAGTACTGGCGATAGCCGGCCTCGCTCCGTCCCGATGGCGACAGCAGCCCGATCCGGTCATAGTAGAGCAGGGTACTGCGGGACAGACCGAACTGCCGGGCCAGTTGAGAAATGTGGTACATACAGACTCCGAAAGTGCCCCCGGCGCACAGCCGGGGGCAAGTCATATTATGCTGATTTCGCTCTGATTTCTGCGATCTTTTCCGCCGGCAGCCCCAGCCACTCCAGGAAACTCTGGTGCCCGGCCGGGTTTTCCCGCTCAAACAGGCGGTGCCACTGCTCCATCGTTGCCTGATCCAGGCCAATGGCCTTGAAGCGGGCTACCCACTCCTCCACGTTTACCTTTGGGTTCATCGTCGTTCTCCTTTTCAAATCGTGTAATTGTATCATGGCCATGACAGGGACAACGCTAAACTGTGAACTGGTAGACGGGTCAAGAGATATTTTGTTGCCAGGGAACTTCCCCTGTTTTCTCCCAGCCGTAAAGGACGAGATCGCCGTTACCGTTACGGCGGGGACTCAGACCCAGCTCCTCACTCTCCATCCCGAGTCAACCTCCGGATGATGCTGGCATGAACCGGGAACTGGCTGAGCAAGTCGGAGCGGCTCCCCATCTCGAAATCGGCAAAGTCGAAGCCGGGGGCCACGGTGCACCCCACCAGCGAGTAATCTCCCGTGGTCTCGGCACCGAACCAGCACCCCGCCGGCACCACCCCCTGGAACGTTGCGCCCGTGGTCGGATCGCTCCCCAGCGTCAGGGAACAGTAGCTTCCTTCGGGGGTTATCAGGTGCACGATCAGGGGTGCTCCGCCATAGAAGTGCCATAGCTCGTCCGACTTGATCCGGTGGAGCGCCGATATGTCACCTCGCTCCAGCAGGAAGTAGATCGCCGTGGAAAAAGAGCGCTCGCCGCCAGCCCGATCCGGGAGGAGAGTGCTGGGAATGGCCCCGCCCGCTCGGTAGGTCTCACGGTACCACCCTCCCTCCGGATGGCGTGTCAGGCCGAGGGATACAATCAGCTCTGCGCTGGCCGGTCCCATGGCACAGTCGGGGGCCACAAGTCTGAAGCGGGGCATTTCGGTGCCGTCCACCAGCACTGTCTCCTGAAACATCGCGAACGGACGCACCCAGAGGGAATTATTGTCGTAGAGGCAGCGGTAGACCACCATGAGTTCATCCGTCTCGCTGTGGCGTGCGGTGCCGATCACCCGGTACTCGCCCCCCTTGTAGTGCCGGTAAAGCCCCGGCGCCGGTTCCTGATGCATGGCTACTTTCTCCGATCTGCCCGTAATAACGATTGTGGTTTAATACCGGTAACGACCGATCCTAAAGCATGATACCGCATTTTTCCGGGGAAAACAGTAAAGGCAGCCGATTGACCACCTTTAGAAATAGTAACCTATCTCAAATTCTCCAACGGGAAATAATATGTAAATATCTTCGCAAAGAGCAGTAAAATGAAGGTGACAGAGCAATCGTCAAGGAGTCAGCACCCTGACCGCTCACCACCGACACAATTGCAGAGCGGCGCCGCACGAAGGAGAAATGACATGGCAACGCATACAAAGAACACAATTTGCCTTTGGTACGACCGCGACGCCGAGGAGGCGGCACGGTTTTACGCCAAGACCTTTCCTGATTCATCCGTTGACGCAGTACACCTCGCACCGGGGGACTATCCCTCCGGAAAGAAAGGGGATGTGTTGACGGTCGAGTTTACCGTGATGGGCATTCCCTGCCTCGGGCTTAATGGCGGTCCCGAGGTCAAGCACAACTGGGCATTCTCGTTTCAGGTCGCAACCGCTGACCAGGAAGAAACGGATCGTTACTGGAACGCCATTGTCGGCAATGGTGGCGAAGAGAGTTCCTGCGGCTGGTGCCGGGACAAATGGGGGCTGTCGTGGCAGATTACTCCGATCGCCCTGACTGAAGCGATAACTGATCCCGACCCTGCCGCTGCCAAGCGCGCCTTCGAGGCGATGATGCAGATGAAAAAGATCGACATCGCTGCCATAGAAGCGGCACGGCGCGGTATCGTGCTTTATAGTGGTGGGGTCTGCAAAGAGTGCTTGCATGAAGATTTTGATTCTTGCGTCTGCCCTGAACCAAAGGGGGGCGCGTAAACAGCAAAGGCGGCCGCTTGGCCGCCTTTTACATTAAAGTATGGTCCCTGCGGTCACTAGCGGTGGACTTCGTCATGACTGCCGATATCGAGGAGGATGATCTCCTTGTCGGTGATCATAACGGTCAGGGTGATCCGGTAGCTGTGGGTGATGCTCACCGCCTGGATTCCCTTCAGTTTACCGGTTAGATGGTGATATCTCAGGTCGGGCTGAAACGGGTCGTTCTCCAGGTCGCGCAGGGTAGCGGCGAGTTTGGTGCGCAGATCGCGATGCCGGTCAACGAACTTTTTCGCGGCGCGGGTAAAACCGGCTGTCCAGACAAGATCGTACATGCCTAGTCGTTCAGTCCCAGCTCTTTGATCAGGTCAGCGGCACTGCCCCGCTTTACCCGGCCGGCCTGCACATCCTCCAGCGACGCCTTCACCCGGGCCACATACGCTTCCTCCGCCTCGGCCACCAGCTCTTGGTAGCGAGCCTCGGATAACACCACGTACTCGGGCCGGTTGTTGCGGATGACATGGACGTCGCCCGTGGCGATCAGGTCGTCCACTGCAGCAATACCGCGGCGTTTTATCTCCTGGGCGGGGATGGTATTCATATAGGTGCTCCTAAAGATACTTGATTAAGTACTTGATAGTGTGCCACAGGTGATAGTGACTGGCAATATAATCTTGCACAAACAGCAAAGGCGGCCGCTTGGCCGCCTTGTGAGTTAGTATGGTGTCTACGGGATTCCGTGCTAACGCTGAAACTGCTGACGAATCTCCTCAAGTCTGCGGCGGTTTTTGCCAAGGTCCCAATAACCGGTGCGGGCGGCGGAACGCCAGTGTATCAGGCTGTTGGGGCCATCGAGGATGAACAGACCGTCATCGACAAAACCGAGGAAGGTCCTGAACTCGACCCGAATGGTTGTGCTGTCCGCGGCAATGATCTTGGTGTCGGTCCGTTGCCCCAGGATCTCCTTCAGCCGGGCCATGACAGCCTCGGGCGGGCCGGTGAGGGCAAGCGGTGCGATGAAATGGCTGTCCGTTGCCTGGCTGGAGACGCAGTTGGGCGACGCCGGGCAAGAGGGGAGGGGTGGTTCCGGAACTGCCATAACGGTCGAGGCCATCAGAACCACCAATGTGAGAGTAGTAAGTTTCTGGAAGGCGCGAAAGAATGTGCCAGCATAATGGTTAAGGTAAGTACCAGCCATAGTCAAAGGGTAGCGGCAAATAACAGAAAGGCAAGCGGCTGCTTTAGTCGAGGACATGAAGCGCCGGAAGCTTGTAAATAGGTCTGGTGTCCCCCAAATTATGCCTCGTAATTTCAGCAATGCACTCCTGCATAAATAATGGATGTCCCCAGTTTTCCCAAACCCGCACGTAAATGACATAATTCAACTTGAAACTCTAAATTAAGGCTAGTATACTTGCCTTAAATAGGAGCACTAAGGAGTATAGCAATGATTGCTTCAACTGCCGAGCTTATTGCCGTCCTGCGTCGATACAATCCGTGGTGGTCCGGTGGGCGTTTTGCCGATCTCCCTCCTTGGCGCCGGGCAGCGTTCAAGGAAATCAGCGATTGGATGCAGGCACCTCCCGCAGGCCGCGCACTACTCCTTTCGGGAGCCCGGCAAATAGGTAAAACCACCCTGTTCCTCCAGTCAATCGACCAGCTTATCCAACAGGGCGTTCCACCAACCAATATCCTCTACGCAACATTCGATCATCCGCTGCTCAAGTTGATTGGCCTGGACGGGTTACTGCAGCTCTGGCGCGAGTTCGAGCCGGGTCGCGACGGGATCGAATACCTCTTTCTCGACGAAATCCAGGCGACCAAGGACTGGCAGGTTTGGCTCAAACATCAGGTTGACTTCGAGAAGCGTCGGCGCATTGCAGTTACCGGTTCTGCCACGCCGCTGGAAACCGAGCACCTCGAATCCGGTGTGGGCCGTTGGCACACTGTCCGGCTGGCAACCCTCTCCTTTTACGAATACCTGCAAATCCGCCAGGATCCGATTCCCGAACTTCCGGCAGTTTCTTCCCTGATTGAACTATTCGACAGGCCCGCAAACTGGTTCGCCCGCATTGGCGAAGAAGCCAGGCCGCTCACCGGTTTGTTCCATGAGTATCTACTGCGGGGCGGTTTTCCCCAGAGCTCACTGGTCAGTAGTATCTCTATGGCACAGAAGCTTTTGCGTGAAGATATTGTCGATAAGGTGCTCAAACGGGATATGACCGCACTGTTCGGCGTCAGACGGGTACTTGAGCTAGAGCAGACCTTTCTTTATCTCTGTCTGCACGATGGCGGGCTGCTGGACATCCAGGCGCTTTGCGGCAACCTGGAGGTCAAGAAGGCAACAGCTAACAACTTCATCGACCTTCTGGAAGCAACTCACCTGATCTATCGTTTGCGCCCATTCGGTTACGGCAAGGAGATCCTGCGTGGCCGGGTCAAAGTCTACCTGGCTGATGCCGCCATCGCACCGGGTGTCATGCTCAAGGGAAAAGAACTGCTCGAGGATACCGTTCAACTCGGCCAAGCAGTGGAAACCGCTTTCTTCAAGCATGTCTTCAGCCGCTACTACCAACGGAGCATGGCGTTCTCCTACTGGCGGGGGAAGAAGGATCAGGAGGTTGACATTATTGCCGATACTGGCAAGCGGCTGGTCCCCTTCGAGGTGAAGTACCGTGGGAAGAACGTCGAAATTACCGAGCTGAAGGGGCTGATCCAGTTCTGTCAAGAGCGCAAGGTCAACCGGGGGTATGTGATTACCAAGGATGCCGCCGATTTCGGAGTGCTGCAGCTGCCAGGAGGTGAGCAGGCGCGGGCACTTAAAATACCGGCACCGTTAGCCTGCTACTGGCTCGGGCGTTCGGAGTTGGATGACCTGCAGGGGCTGGAGGCATAGATACAGCAAAGGCGGCCGCTTGGCCGCCTTTTGAATTAAGAATGGTGCCCCCGGAACTCTTCTATTTAATAACAGAGACGGCTATATATGCATCTTTTTGGGGTTCGTGTCCAAGATTATAATGCTTTCTCGCAAGTGTGGTCTCTGTTCTTTTCTTTTGGAAAGCTCATCCCATTGCTGACAGGATACCCGTTTCAAGTAACGGATTACCTTGATGTCTCTTAAGAACCATCCTACCTGAGTAGCTATATCAGCTATTATCAAATCTACAGGCAGTTCAACACCAGCGTATGCGGATGTAGAGACGACAATCCATACGCTAGCGTCCTTTTTTGCCATCAACTTTAAATTTACGAGGATTTTCTTCATGTCTTCGAAATAGGCTTGTACCATTGAAGGTATACGATTATTCCAAAGACTTCCTTTTCTCGCGTTCAGTTCTTGAAAACTTTCGAAAAAATGCCTGCCAAAATACTCCTCGTGCGGTTCAGCCCATTTTACCTGGACATGGGAACGCAGGGTATTATGACGTAGTATCTGCAGCTGTTCATTGTTCAACACGAAACGGCCTAAAAACAATTCCGGCCGATATACATCAGTGTAGTCAAAAGAGTTGAGATAAGGCGGGGACATTACGCAGAGTTTAAACTTTTGCTTTTGGAAAATACCAGAAGTCATTTTCCGTGAATCACCGATTTTTATCGATGATTCGATATCCTTGTCGATAGGACATATTTCAATATCATGGATAACTTCTTGTATCCTCTTTTCAAAGGCATCAACGAAGTCTGAGACCCCAAAGGAGCGTTCTTGCCAATCCTTACGATATCTAAGGCACTTCCCGTCCTTAGTCGCATTACAGACATCCATTGCGGCACCAATCAGGCAAAGCCGTGCTAAGTCGCGAACCGGTTTATACATGTTGCCCGTCGAAAGCCACCCGCCTTCGAAAGCTCGTAATACCTGTTTGTTGAACAACCACTTTTCTGCGTTGCTGGTTTCCGAAAAGGTAGAAAAATGCTCAAGCGGAGAGACTTCACCGCGCCGTATATTGGCAATAATGGTGCGGAGCTGTTTACTGATGGTGTCCGGTTTACATTGGGTCAATTTTGTGGCTGACACAAAGGCAAGAAATGGATTAACTTCGAATCCAATGGCTTTATAACCATTCAAAGTAGATGTAACCGCAACTGTGCCACTTCCACTGAACGGGTCAACGATGAGGTCTTTTGATTTATCACATTGGGCATCTTCTAAAGCATAATTAACCAGGTTCGGTGAGAATGCTTCTTTGAAATGATACCATCTATGCCTTGGCATATCAGTATTATCAAGCGCACTCAGACTGACTTGATTTGGTACAAATGACATCGCATTCAACGGCATATAGGCTCCGCAAACATTCTAATTGGTCTCGCAAAATCAGGCCTAATCGTGTGAAATTCAGGGGCATAGGCAATTTCTTGATTTCTATAATGCGCACCGTTCGCAGCGTTAACTGAGGTGGATGCGGTGTTGAGACCATAACGCCTGCCGTCAATCACGACGAGATAACCCATGGTCGTATGAACCGGGGCTTGTTGTTGGTTCCCGTCGAGATAATCATTCAATTGCTGGGCACCTTCTCGTGCGCGAGCATCAGTATAAGTGACGAAGTTACCTTCATCGTTCAACGACTTGCCTAACCACTTTATTTCAATCAAGGCCAGCTTAGACGTTAACATCCATGTTACTTTGATATCGACAGGGTGGCTGTCATCAACCACCTGTTCCGGTCTTACCTCGGCATCCGGCAGGACGGTTTTTAAGTAGTAGGTCAATGAATTTCTCATCGTTTCTTCAGGACCTGGCTTGAAGAAGAGTCTGTCGCTTCTCGGCCCGGAATGCCAACATTCGGAAAATATCGGGCATGATGAGAATCGGATGGCTCGGGCGCTGTAATTTTCTAAAGCGTCTGAAAGCTCCCCGAATGTGGGTATCGCGAAAACACTGGCGAAGGTAGGACATGGGTTGATTACTGGTGTGTCAGCGCCTTGCACCACGAAGGACTCGTTACGATGGGCATATTGGTAAACTATTCCAACCGCTGACAACTCGGCACAATCAACGGCGACATCATTCCAAAGCCAATAATCACCATTTCCATCTTGAACCATTAAGCTACAATTCCCATTATTCATGTCGTATGCTTGGCACAGATTGGTTAAGTCACGGAAAATTGTTGGCTGGCCGTATCTGTCGATTAAATTGCCATCCGCGATAGGTTTGAATATTACAAGAGTCCCTTGTGTTAACTCAGGGTCAACATGGACATATACGGTCTTTATCATGGAAAGCAGGTGCCTGAGAGCTAGAGTCCCATCAGAACCGAAGGCTCTCGAAACAACTGCGACATACATTGTTTCGACAATTTGATTAAGTTTGTCGATATCGATTCGCATTTAAATATCCACGTCGAGCTAGTTCTGAATTCCCGACAGGTAGGTGACCCAAACCACAGACGGTATCATTAAATCGTCAACAGCCACACCTATTGCCTTGCTTAAGACATCAAACTGTTCGTACAACATATCCACGCCATCGGTCGTCAGCAACATGCGCTTTTGGGCCAGCGCAATCGAATTGTTAATCTCAGGTTCGTTCATTATTCCGTTGCGTATCATGCCTATTGGCATCGCAAGTACACAAGAACAAGCACCTTCAAGATACGGCTCCCGCTCGGTAAACATCGTCATTTTCAATAATTCTGAAAATTCAGTCTCGCCGCTGGGGGTAACAATGATGTGCTTGTCATCGCTGATTGCGACCGTTCCATTTCGCAGCAGATACTTTATCGATTCATCCAAATCCGCGCTATAGGGATGACCTTGCGGTGTGGCAGCAAATGGATACCCCCAGAAGGCAACTGGCTGTTTCTTGTATAACCACAGCAGGCAAGATAGATACGAGAATAGATGAATCTCGGCAATGCTTACCTTCTGCATGCTATTGGATAGCTTGGAGGTGATTGACAAAACGTCAAAATACGATGAAGGATTAGGCATTGAGGCCATCCAATGCCTTTTCTATTTCATCGTAGGCTTTATTGAATAATCTCTCTTCAGACAGCTGAACATCGGATAGCTCTGTCCATGTCGTCATCTTGTGAAGAACCATCTTGTCTCTTCTGCAATCACCGGCCAATCGAAGAAGGAGCTGTGAACTGTTGATATTTGCAGTCATCAGCACATTGTGTCTAGTGCTTGCAAATAGTGCTATCATTTGCCCGGCTCTACTTTCATATGCGATATCCAAAGAACCTTCAGGCGTGTCTATAAATAGACAAGCTTCGCCCCCTGGACTTGATACATATCTTGCGATTGCCATTCTAAGGGCAATGTCGAGAAAGAACCTTTGGCTTTCAGACAATTGGTACTCTTCTCTGCGTGCTGACCCCCGCATTTCCAGCATAAGTGACAGGTTTGGAGAAGCTATGGATGAACTGACATTCATCCTGATTTCAAGCTCAATGCCGAGGAACAACGATGCAAGTTCTCCGAACAGAGGGACAAACTGAGACTCGGCAGCGATGTAAGCTTGCTGAAGTTCCTTTTGGAGCTTCAGGAGGGCCTTGGATTTTTCGTCACGTTTTGCATATTCCTTGTCTTTTTGGCTGATTAGCTCGGCCATTTCATCGTTTAACTTACTCAGAGCTGATTCTATGCCAGAATACTTCGACTTGTTGTTCAATACGAATTGTTCGTTTGCTTTTTCGAAGTCGGTAAGTTCTTTTTCTTTTGTTTCAAGTTTATTGGTTGATATCAGCAATTCGGATGAGATGCGTTCTTTACCTTTGACGATATCGCTTAGTTTGGTTTTTATTGTCTGTATGCTTGCATCTATGCCTTGTAGCTCTTTGAGATAGTCTGTATGGTTGGCAACATTCTCCAACGATGATTCACAAAGCGGGCAATGGCTGGAATTTATTTTGGTCAGTATTCGGCCTATCGAATCCTCGTGTTCGGTACCACATACAGCGCATCTATTGTCATTCAGTGATGAGGTGATTATTGGATTTGACTTGATGTTTTGGCTGCCAAGCAAGCGCCTGGAGAACATATTCGTATAATCATTTTGCAAGGTAGATAATTGCGAACTCAGCTCCATCCACATCAACGTGGTGTCGTCCAATTGTTTTTTCTTTGATTCAGCTTCTTTCCTTAAGCTGTCCACTTCATTGGTGAGAGATTGATGGTAAAGTTCAAGCTTGTTCAGGTCAACATCGGTCAATTTATCTTGTGAACTTGATGTGGCCTGGATTAGCGACTCTATCCTGCTCCTGACATTGGAGGCTTGATAATTCAGGTTTCTTGCTCTTGAGGCTGCACGTTCGGCTTCACGACGCAATTTGTCAGCTTCCTGGGCCTTTTGGTAATCAGAACCGATGCACATATACAAGACTTGGTTAAGAACCTTATCATCCCATAATAGAAGATGACGGCTTTCATCGAACGTAAAGACAAAATGCTGTAAGAAAACAAATTGGGAAAAGGACTCTAAGCCGACAGCTTTTGTCATGTCTCTCTGGAATTGGTCATGCAGCTCTGTTCCGGATTTCCCGGCACCGTCATACTCTACCGTACCATCTGCATCCGTTGTGAAATATGCTCTTAATTCACTCGGCTCAAATATGCCCCGAGTTACATGGAAAAATGATTGACCTACTTGCAGGGTCACACAGATTTCTGTCACATCTCTATCATTCTCAGCTATTCTGCCTGTAAAAAAGTCTTTGCTGAAATTGATGCCAAGCTTGTAATACTCATCCACCGATTTGAATTCACGATGGGGCGTTGGCACTATGCCAGTAATGCCGAAGTTCAAGGCAGCCAAGAACGTTGACTTACCCAATCCATTGGCTCCAGCCAAACAAAACACCCCATCTGGAAATGAAATATCAATGTTTGGTTGAAGAGAATAAAGCGAGAACCGGTTCAGTTTGACATTGCGAACTTTTGGTAATGTTAGTTTTTTTGCATGAGGCATATAAAGGCCCTTTTATGAGCAAAATGTTTCCTGCTTTGCGAGGAATATATTTAAATTTTGATTTGGACCAATTCTGGGGACAGTTTACTTAATTCCCTTCACAATCATCTGAACTGAATCCACCAACAAGTTTACTAATTCAAAATATCACTTCTTCGACATCTCCCCCAATACTGCCAGTTTCGCTTCCTCCGCCAGCTTTACTGCTTTGCGCGCAACTTCTTTGTCTGCTGATTCGCCCGGATAGCGGTATTCAACGGAATAGGCATTAAGGATTGCCAGTGTCGGTCTTATCAATTCAAGGGTTGGATAACGCTCTTTCAACAGATCAAGCAACAAGGAAAGATTGTGGGTTTTACCGAAGGGCTTTTCTGTTTCTTGCAACAACGCTTTCAGATATTTCTCGGCGCATTGCTGGGCGTGGAAGCAGGCAGCATCATAGTTTGGAGCCGTTCTGGCTCGTAACTCGCGATGCGCTGTTGCCAGATCTCCCTCCGCCTTTTGTATCCACTCAATGGTGAGGGGCTGCATACAGCTCCTTCCCCGTGGTTACGATTTCCCGCAGGAAAAAATCGTTCATGGCCAAGCGTTCTCGGATCTGCCGTGATGAGCGGACTATGAGTTCAACCGGCAAGGTCGGCTTCAGGCGGGTGATTATATCTGCGGCAACCCGTGCTCCCGAATCCTCACCCGGCATCACCACCAACAGATCCACATCCGACTCTTCCCTGGCGCTGCCAACGGCATAGGAACCGAACAGGATCACCTTCTCGGGCGAAAACTCGCGCGCCACATCCGCTGCGAACTGCTGTATGTCGCTGAACGATACTATAGCCATATCGGTTCTCCTGCTATGCTAATACCACAAAAGAAAGGGCGCCGCAACGGGCGCCCTTTCTATCTACTTGAGATTCTTTTTAATTCGTTCCACCGCCTCAATCACATTCTCGCGATGGCCGAAGGCCGACAGCCGGAAGAAGCCTTCGCCGCTGGGGCCGAAGCCGGTGGTGCCGACCACGTTGCACTCGAGACTGTGATTGTCGAAGAGAGAAGATTTCATGCTTGCGCCCGCCGCAACAGTATTAAAATATACACAAAAAGTCAATGAAGCACTGCCGTAACACCTGAAAACCTTTTTGGTAACCGCAGATGAGTGGGGTGAACGCTGAAAACCCGGTTAGGGGAACATTGGTGCATGAGCCTCAATCGTCTTCCGGAGACGCCCACTCTCCGCTCTTCCATCGCTCCACCGCCGCCCCGGCCCGAAACCCCAGCAACCCTGATTCGAGCGCAATTCGTCTCAACACCGCCAAGCAGGGTTCGCTGTTGTAGTGGATCGAATAGACCGCCGCCATTCCGGCCACAACTGGGTTGGCATCGTCAACCAATGCCAGCAGTGCCTCTCTGCCGACTTCACCCTCGCCGATGATTGACCCGTATAACCCGGAAATCACCCGCGCATGGGTGGCAGCGCCTTTTTCGTTCATCGCTTCCATCGCCTTGTGGTGCGCCGTGGCTGCTGCGGCAAATCGACGCAGCAGTCGTGCCAGTTTATCGTCGGACATGTTCAGTCCCCCAATCCCCTGCCCATCGTTTGTTCCCATCTTTTCAGTCACTTCGGCTTTAACATATATTTTACATCCTCGCAAGGGACAGGGGAATTCCGGGGAGGGATGGAAGAGCGGCAGGAGCTGGAGTTCCCCAAGGGACAAATTAAGTAAACAGCAAAGGCGGCCTTTGGGTCGCTTTTATCCCGCTAGGTTCATCTCCCCAGATCGACCAGCACCCAGTCATTGTCGGCATAGAGGATTCGCACGCCGGGTGACGATTCCAGGCGGTAGAGCAGCGGGTAATACTTGGGCTCATAGCGGTTGATCAGGAAATCGGCGCCAAATCGGCTCCGGATTATGGCAGCAGCATCGATAGGGGTCTGTGTTTCGAGCTGTCTCCAGAGATCGTACAGCGCCGGGTGCCGCACTGAGAAGAATGTTGGATCCAGGGCCACCATAAAGTACCGGTCGGGTAGATCCAGCATGAAGCGGCCGGTCCGGTCCCATTCGTGGCTGAAAATATGCGCCCCCGGCGGGATCGTATCGCGCATGGTCTTTACCAGGGCCTGCGGGAGGTCATCCTGTTGCGAGGTCAGGGTGGCCAGGGTCTGTCGGCTGCAGAGCAGGGTGTAGGCAAGCGACAGCGCGAACACCATCGGCAGCAGCCGGGGATAAGAGATCCGGCGGGAGGCCAGCGCCATGGTGGCGACGGCCAGCGGCACGAAGTACTCGGCGAATTTGCCGGAGGTGACGGTGAGCAGGGCGAACCCGGCAGTGGCCAGGGCGAAGGAGGTCAGTATTTCGTCACCCTGCCGCCGTTGGCGCCAGGCGATGACGCACCCGACAGCTCCCAACACCGAAACTACCATCAGCCAGACACTCCATTGCCTCAGGGAGAACGGCAGCAGTTCCGCGCCCATGATCAGCTTGTCATGCCCGCCCCAGGTGTTATTGACCAGCATTTCGGTCATGTTGACCCAGCTGACGCCGAAGAGGTGGGCGGCGTTGGGGTGAATGGCCACTCCTGTGAGGATGCCTGCCAGGACTACCGCAGCGGGCTGCCAACGGAGCTGCTTGCCGGTTAGCAACTGCGCCATGGCAGTGCAGGTGAGTACGATCAGTGGCAGCTGCCAGAACGCCACGTAGATCCAGGGGAAGGCCAGCGCCGCCAGCGCCAAGGCCGGGAGCCGCTGTCGTGCCGCTGAGTGCAGCATGATGAGCACCAGGGCTATCGCCAGAACATAAGGGCGGACCACCGCCATACGGACCAGGAAGATGCTGGAGGCAACTAGCGGCAGGATCGCCCAGAGTCCGGCCTGTCGCACCCCCTCCCGATCCAGCACCAGATAGAGAGCAAAGAGCAATGCCGCGGTGCTGCCGGTGCCGACGATCCGGCTCGCCGTAACCAGGTCGAAGGACTGCAATGGGACGAACAGGAGGTGGAAGAGCAGTTCCTTGTCGGCATAGTGGTCGGCCAGCCAGCTGAATTCGGTCCAAGGGAAAGCGTGCAGGAGTCCATGTTGGGCAATCAGCCGTCCGACCACGAAGTGGTAGACAGTGTCGCTGTCCACCGGGAAGGGAACAGCAGCTTGCAACGCTGCCGCCAGGACGATGAACAGCGCCAGCCAGGAGAGATCATAAACCAGTCGGGATTGTCTACCAACGTTTATTGCCATCTGATCTGTTTCCTAAGCAGGAAGGGCGGCCTCATCGGCCGCCCTTCAGATAATGCTATTTCAAATTCTTTTTGATCCTCTCCACCGCCTCAATCACATTTTCGCGATGGCCGAAGGCCGACAGCCGGAAGAACCCTTCGCCGCTGGGGCCGAAGCCGCTTCCCGGCGTCCCGACCACGTTGCATTCGTTCAAGAGCTTGTCGAAGAAGTCCCAGCTGCTCATGCCGCCCGGGGTCTTGAGCCAGATGTAGGGAGCATCTACGCCGCCGTAGCAGGTGACGCCGGCTGCGGTCAGCCCTTCGCGGATGATGCGGGCATTCTCCATGTAGTAGTCGATGATCTCCTTGGTCTGCTTCCACCCTTCGTCGCTGTAGACCGCTTCGGCAGCGCGCTGAACCGGGTAGGAGGCGCCGTTAAACTTGGTGGTGGTGCGGCGCAGCCAGAGCTTGTTGAAGCTGTACTTCTCGCCAGTGCTGGTGGTGCCCATAACCTCTTCCGGCACGACCACCAGGCCGCAGCGGACGCCGGTGAAGCCGGCGGTCTTGGAGAAGGAGCGGAACTCGATGGCGCACTTCTTGGCCCCTTCGATCTCGTAGATGGAATGCGGGATCTCCGGGTTGGTGATGAACGCCTCGTAGGCAGCGTCAAAGAAGATGATCGCGTCATTGGCATTGGCGTAATCGACCCACTTCTTCAGCTCAGCCTTGCTGGCCACGGTGCCGGTCGGGTTGTTGGGGAAGCAGAGGTAAATGATGTCCACCTTCTGGGTCGGCAGCGACGGGATGAAGCCGTTGGCCTCGTTGCACGGCATGTAGACGATGTTCTGGTAGTACCCTTTGTCGTCTGCCTCGCCGGTGCGGCCGATCATGACGTTGGTGTCGTTGTACACCGGGTAGACCGGGTCGCCGATGGCCACCACGTTGTCCAGGGCAAAGATGTCGAGGATGTTGGCGCAGTCGCATTTGGAGCCGTCGGAGATGAACATCTCCTCGGTCTTTAAGCTGACGCCGAGCGGCTTGTACGACTTTTCGATGATGGCGTTGATCAGCCAGTCATACCCCTGCTCCGGGCCGTAACCGGCAAACTGGTCGGTGGTGCCGAGATCGTCCACTGCTGCGTGGAATGCCTTCAATACAGCCGGGGCCAGCGGACGGGTGACGTCGCCGATACCGAGCCGGATTACCTTGGCTTGTGGGTTGGCAGCGCTGAACTCGCGCACGCGGCGGCCGATCTCCGGGAACAGGTAGCCAGCTTTTAACTTAAGGTAGTGATCGTTGATTTTTGCCATTCGAAAAAATCCTCCAAACGTAGTCTATAAAGTTAGGGCGGCCTGAGCCGCCCAGATCAATTATTTTAATCCTAATACGTCCTGCATGTCATACAACCCAGGTTTTTGGCCCACCACCCACTTGGCGGCACGGGCCGAGCCGCGGGAAAACATGTCACGGGTCATGGCGCGGTGGGAGATCTCGATCCGCTCTCCTTGGCCGATGAAGTAGACGGTGTGCTCGCCGACGATGTCGCCGCCGCGCACGGTCTGCATGCCGATCTCTTCCTTGGTCCGTTCGCCGCAGATCCCTTCGCGGTGGTAGTTAGCCACCTTGTTATAGTCCCGTCCCAGCGCTTCGGCGACGACCTCACCCATGCGCACGGCAGTTCCTGACGGTGAGTCTTTTTTCTTGTTGTGATGCAGTTCGACGATCTCGACGTCGAAGTCGTCGCCCAGGATCGTGGCCACGTCTTTCAGTACTTTGAAGCAGACATTGACCCCGACGCTCATGTTGGGGGCGAGCACTGCCGGGATCTCCCGGGCCAGTTCTGCTGCCAGGGCCCGTTCTTCCGGGGTGAAGCCGGTGGAGCCAATGACGATCGATTTTTTCTTGAGGCTACAGACTTCCAGGTTCTTGAGCGACACCTTGGGGGTAGTGAAGTCAATCAGCACGTCGCACCCCTCGACCACGGCATTGAGGTCGTCGGTGATGGCAACGCCCAGGGGGCCGCAACCGGCGATCACTCCGGCATCCTGGCCGATCTGCTCGTGACCGGGCCGTTCCAGTGCCCCGGAAATCTGGCAACCTGCCTCCTTGACCGCTACGATGATTCTCTGACCCATGCGGCCGGCGGCACCGCAAACAGCTACTTTAATCATGTCATGCCTCACGTATGAATTCGTAGGGCGATTCTTGGAATCGCCCAGAGCAATATCAGATCAGTTTATATTCCTTCATGATGGCCGTAAGCTTTTCTTTGTTGGCCGCGCCCATTTCGCACAGCGGCAGACGAACTTCTGCGGAGCATTTGCCCATCAGACCCAGAGCGGTCTTCACCGGGATCGGGTTGCTCTCGATGAACATGGCGTTGCCGATCTTGAGCGTATCCAGGTGCAGCTGGCGGGCCTTGGCCAGGTCTCCGGCAAAGAAGGCATCGGTCAGGTCGCCGACGGTCTTGGGCATGATGTTGGCCAGTACCGAAATGACCCCTTTGGCGCCGCAGGCCATCATCGGGAAGGTGATGAAGTCGTCACCGGAGAGGACGTCGATCTGGTCGCCACAGAGTGCCAGCACCTCGGACGCCTGCTGCAGCGAGCCGGTGGCTTCCTTGATGGCAACGACGTTCTTGTGCACAGCAATCCTGGCTACGGTCTCGGGGAGCATGTTGACCCCGGTGCGGCCCGGTACGTTGTAGAGGATCTGGGGGATCGCTACGGCGTTGGCTATTGCCGTGTAGTGGCGCACCAGCCCTTCCTGGGTCGGCTTGTTGTAATAAGGGGTCACCAGCAGCACGCCGTCAGCGCCGGCTTCTTTGGCCTTCTGTGACAGCTCGATCGCTTCGGCAGTGGAGTTGGAGCCGGTGCCAGCAATGACCGGGACCCGCTTCTTCACCTGGGCGATGACCGTCTTGATCACCTCCATATGCTCATCGTAATCGAGGGTGGAGGCCTCGCCGGTGGTGCCGCACGGCACGATGGCGTCGGTGCCGCCTTCAATCTGGAACTCGACCAGCTCGCGGAGCTTTTCAAAATCTACCTGGCCGTTGTTGAACGGGGTGACTATGGCGACGATGCTTCCTTTAAACATGATCTTCCTCCTCTTAAAGGATAGGGTAATGTTCAGTAACAGGCAATAAAGGTTATGTATGGTCCGACCTTGGCAATGCCGGCGCCGGTGATTGCCGGGTCGCGCATGTTCCGGTCGTGTTCAGGCGACTTTTGCCAGCCTTTAAACAGGCCATGGGCTGTTGAAAAATTCCAGGCCACGTTTTCTACGCAGCTGTTGGCACCGGTTGCCGTTGCTTTCCGGAAGCTGGCAGGAAAACCGTCATGGCTCATGCGGCCGACCTTGCGCATCGCCAGGCTTTCTTCATACGCCAGGTTGACGTAAGTCGGGCGCATGGTGAGCGGCTTGAGCCGGTGTTCCGCCCGATACTTGTTAATCAGTGCCAGCAGGTCATCTTCGTAGGTACCGGCCAGTGCCGGTCCTGCCAGCAGCAGCATCAGCAGGATGGCCGGCAAGGCCCTTGTCAAGAGCGTATCCATCAAACCTTGCCCGATAAGCATATTGGGTTCAGTGCTTATCCCTCCGGATCTTATGTCGCATATTATCTGAAAAGTTGCCAAACAGGGCTGTATGCGATAAAAGTGTTTTTGTGTATCATAAGGCACGGGAAAAGTAAAGATTTTCGGCAGTTTTACCGAAAGGGGGAGAGCCATGAAGATCCGCAAGAAAATCCTTGATTACGAGTACGAGGAGGTGCTCGATACCCGGACCCGCGAGTTGATCCGGGTCGGTTGCGCCGTGGCGGTCGGCTGCCCCACCTGACTGAAGAAACACTTCGCGGTCGCGAAGGAGGCAGGAGCAACCGAGGCGGAACTGAAGGAGGCCATGGCCTACGGCATCATCGCTCCATCCGGCCGGGCGAAAAATTTTGCCCTCAGCATGTTCGACGAGCTTGATTTGAAATCACCCTGACCTGATAATAGCGGATAATGACTGATCCAGTGACAACCGAAAATCGGGGCGGCCACCTGAAGCGGCGCCGCCCCGTCTCCATCAGACGCAACGTCATCAATCTCTCCCTGCCAGTACTCCTGTCATCGCTGTTTCAACGACTGGTCTCCATTGTCGATATCTTCCTGGTGGGCGGACTGGGCGCTGCCGCCATAGCAGCCACCGGGCTGGGGCAACTGCTGGTCTTCGTCACTATGACGGTGTTCTGGGGGCTGGCGACCGGCACCACCGTAGTTATTGCCCATTTATGGGGGGCCGGCCGGCGCAGGGAGGGGAAGCGGGCGGCGTTCGCCGCGTTCGTTGCCTGCGGCGTCATGGCAATCGTGGCATCGCTGCTCGGGTATCTGTTCGGCACCGACCTGGCGAGATTCCTCGGCGCCAACGACGAGATCATCCGCTTCGGCGACAGCTACATCAGGCTGGTCTTTCTCTGGTTCGGCTTTACTGCCGGGTTGAATATCCTCTCCGCCATCATGCATGGCAACGGCGACACCCGGACCCCGATGGTGGCGATCATCCTGGTCAATATCCTCCATGTCCTGATTGCCTGGCCGCTGATCTACGGCAAACTGGGTTTCCCGCGGATGGAGGTGATCGGCGCAGCCTATGCCATCAATATCTCCGAGTGCTTTGGCTTTACCTTCCTGTTGTTCCAGGCGTTCCGGCGGCGTTACCTCAAGATCGGCATCCCGAGCCTGGAGCTGTTCAAGCGGATCTGGCATGTCGGCTATCCGGTGGCTCTGGAACGGATCGCCCAGCAGTCGGGGCAGCTGTTCTATTCCAAGTTCATCATCTCCTACGGCACGGCTGCCTATGCCGCTCACCAGATCGGGTTGTCCATAGAATCGCTCTCGTTCATGCCCGGGGCCGGCATGGGGATCGCGGCGGCCACCCTGATGGGGCAGTCGCTCGGTGCGCGCAAGTTCCGCCGGGCAAAGATAGGGCACCGCGAGGCGCTACGCCTGGCAATCATCGTCATGTCGATCATGGCGCTGCTCTTTTTCTTTGCCCCGGCGCCACTGATCAAACTGTTCACCCACGATCCGGCGGTCATTGAAAAGGGGTGCGTTTTCCTGCGGCTGGTCGCTTTTGCCCAGGTGCCGCTGGCCATATCGTTTGTCTATGCCGGGAGCCTGCGCGGCACCGGCGACACCCATTACGTCTTCCTGGTGACCCTGTTTGCCATGTGGGGAATCCGGGTGTTGCTCGCCTATATCGCTGCCGAGCTGCTGCATTGGTCGCTGTATGTGGTCTGGGGGGTATTCCTGGTGGATTGGCTGTTCCGGTCGATCGCTTTCTGGTGGCGTTATCAGAAGCGGGACCTGCACCAGGTCATTATCTGAGGTTTGCTTTGCGGCACAAACAATAAAAGGGGCTTGCGCCCCTTTTTATTGCGTTGTCTGTGGAAGCCGGGCTATTTCAACCTGAGGACAACCGGGATGATCCGGTCGCTCTCTTTATCCCGCAACTGCAGCCGGATAGACTTGGCAGAGTCGGCTTCACCCGGGAAAAAGAGAAAACCGTTGGCAAGATGACTGGCCGGAATAACCTTGCCTTCCAGGCTCTTGGCCCGCAAGTCATCGGTTATCCGGTATTCGCGATCCGATGAGGTCCCTTCTTTTACTCCGCCGAAGATCGCACCACCGGCTGCGCCCAGTGCGGCACCCTTGCCGAGGGCTGAACCGACATTAGAGCCGGAGACTATTCCCAGGGCAGCGCCAATTACCGAACCGGCCGCAGCGCCGATCAATGCTCCCTTGCCGGCTCCTTTACCGAAGAAGGAGGCCAGCTGCGTTGATTGCTCAAGCCGCTCGATCGCCACTCCGGTAGGGATAAGCGTCCAGTACTTGCCGGTGTCATCCACCAGAAAGGTCTGGTTGGCAACCACTTCCAGGCTGGAACCGCTGTTGTTGTTCAACACCAGCTGTACCGGCAGGAGTCCAGCCCCCTTGATATCAAAGCCGAACGCGGTTTCAGCTGCATCCGCATTTGCATACGCCTCGCCACCGATGGAAATTCCGTTTATCACCTGATTGTTCATGTAATCTTCCGGCGGGCGGAACCCGGCGTACTGGGTTTTGTAGGTGGTGCACCCGGATATCACGAAAACAGTCAGAATAATGAGCGACATTAGCTTGTTGCGCATGGATTTTCTCCTCTCCCGTTACCCAATTTTATATGAACATTATATCAACTTAAAGCCGACAGGGTGAAATAAAAGCTGGCGCCCTTATCGACCTCGCCCTCAGCCCAGACCCGGCCGCCATGGCGTTGCACGATGCGCCGCACCGTGGCCAGGCCGACACCGGTCCCTGGAAACTCGTGGGCGGTATGCAGTCTGCTGAAGGCCTGGAAAAGCCGGTCAACGTACTCCATGCGGAACCCGGCGCCATTGTCCCTGACATGATAGACGGTCTCGCCGTCAATCCGGGAAGAGCCGAAACTGATCTCTGCCATCGGTTTTTTGGAGGTGTATTTCCAGGAGTTGTGGATGAGGTTCTGCACCACCGCTTTGAGCAGCCCTTCGTCGCCAGCTGCCGTCATCTGCTCTTGAATGTTGAAAACAACCTTGCGCTGCGGATACTGCAGTTGCAGTTCTGCCGCGACGGTCTGTGCAATTTCGCTCAGGTCCACGCTAGCGCACTGCAGTTCGGTCCGCGCCGCGCGTGACAGGCTCAGCAGGTCGTCGATCAGCTGGAGGGTCCGGTCGGTGATGTCGAGCACTCGGAGGATATAATCGCGCTCGGTGCATGCAGAAGCCTCCAGCTCGTCGAGGAGCAGCTGGCTGAAGCCGCGGATTCCGGTAAGCGGGCCGCGCAGGTCGTGCGATACCGTATAACAGAACGCTTCCAGCTCTTCGTTGGCCAGCTCAAGCTGGGCGGTTCTGCTCTTGACCCGCTCTTCGAGCCGCTGGTGCTGATAGGCGATTTCGTCAAGGGCCTGCTTGCGCTCAATATGCTGGCAGAGGGTGATGGCCGCAGACCGAAGAAAATAAATCTCGGAATCTTCCCAGTCCCGCTCCCGGTCACACTGGTCGAATCCGACAAAGCCGAACAGCGAACCATTGACCTGCATCGGCAGGATCAGAATACTCCTGATCTGTTGCGACTCCAGGAATTCTCGTTCTTCCTGCGAGAGCTCGCCGATTTTGCCGGTTACCGGCTTGCCCTGATGCAGGATCGGCATCCAGCGCTTGCAGGGCGAGTATTCCATCTGCACCCGCTGCAGAGACTGGTTGTCTATCTGTGGCTCTATACCGGGGGCGCACCATTCGGCGCGTTGGCTGGTCAGCACCTGCCCCTCTTCGCCGGGGTGATTTTCAAAGATATAGACCCGGCTGGCATTGGCCGCCAATCCCAACTGGCGCAGGATCTCCTCGTAAGCCTCGCGATAGCCGGGGTTAGACAGCAGCAGCTGGTTCACCTCTGACAGGGCCTTCAGGTAGCGGCTCCGGCGCTGCAGGGCCTGTTCGACCTGCATCCGTTCCCGGATCTCTTCTGCCAGTCTTCTTCTGGCCTGCCATTCGCGGTAAGCGACAAATATCAGGATTGCCCAAGTAACGGCAGGGAGCAGCACTTGAAGGGAAATTGCTGCCGGGTCGATGTCGAAGAGCCAGGGAGGAGCGTTCATTGGACCTTACCTATGCCGGATATCAATCGAGCATGCACGATATCACCAAATATACTCCTTCGCAATCTCTCGCTTGTCATGGCCATAGAGAATATGCAGGACCCGGATAGCTTTCAGCTTGACCGGGGAGAGGCTGCCGAGTGGCATAAAAACGATTTTCTTTCCCATACGGGCGGCTATCTGCCTGAAAATACTGCGCGGCGGACGCGGCGCAACGTAGACCACGTGGGGGTCGATGGTGTAATCAAGGGCTGCCAGTAACAGCAGTTCGTGTTTGCCGCGGGCAAAGGCATAGTCGGGATCGCGCCATACGTCGTGCATGCGCATCGGCGGATAGGAAAGCATGAAGCCGCCGTATTCACAGCGGCAGATGCCGGGGCCGGCTACATTGTCGGCCGGCGGGGTGGCGTAGAAGGCCATGTCAGATTCCTGGTCATGCTCGCCGAGCCAGGTCATCATATAGGGAAACCTGGTGCCGTCACGGTCGTGATCAAAGATCACCACCACGCTGCCGACGCCCCCTTTGACCCGCTGCTGCTCTTTGACGTAGATCTTCCCCTCATGGATATTGCGCAGGGTCTCGCGCATGTCGATGCCGTCGAGCAACGACGAGGTCAGCGGCTCAACCCGCCATTGCTCCTCGGACAGCTGCTTGGCCCCCTTTTTCTTTAGAAAACGGCCATAATCCTCGATTGCCAGGTCTTCCGGCGGGAAGGAGCAGATGGAAGCGTTGTCAAACCCTTTCAGCCAGTCGCCCGGATGCTTTTCCCGTTTTCGCTTGAGGAACTGCAGCGGCGACAACCCCTTGCCGAGTCGCTGCTGCCGGGGGCGAAACCTGATCAGACGGCTGCCGCCCCAGACATCCTCCGGGGAAAGCCTGATGTTCGGCAGCTCCGAGTCCTCGCGCTGCCAGGGATAAAAGGTCGCCAGGCGGCAGAAGGCAAAGGCGAAATTATCATCCACACACCCCCTGGCGCTGGCCAGCAGCTGGAACAGATCGGGCAGCAGCCGGCCCGAAAGCGCGGCGTAGTTGCGGGCAAACCGGAAAAAAGTGCGTTTCTGCCAGATATGGACCGGTTCCCCGGTCTCCTGTTTGTAGTGCTTTGCCGTTTCCTGGAACAGCCTCAGCTGGATCCGTTGCCGATCCGGCATCTCTCCTTCTGCCCCGACATGGAGTGCTGTCCGTTCAAGCGCCCGGCGCAGGATGCTTTCCTCGGAGACTTCGGTTTTGCCGCCATTGATCAGTTCGAGCATCTTGTAGCGCTTGCGCAGAGACCCCTCTTCTGCGGCCGGTTCCGGGGGGAGCTTGCTGCGCCGCAGCTCGTAGATTGAAGAGATGAACGGAAACTCTCCGAGGATCTCACGACACGAATCAGGGTGGAGATTGGCGATATTGACCCCGGAACGGCGGCTGCGTGTCAGCGGCTGGGTCTGCGGCAGGGAAAACTCGGTTCGCAGGCGCTCCAGGTGCGACATGCCGCAGAGCAGCAGGATCCGCTCATGATTTTTCGCCAACTGCTGCAGCCGCCAGGCCATGCCCGCTTCCCGGCGCCGGTCGATAGTGGACGGCGTTGTCGTAGCAGTCGCGCAGCAGTACTGAAGGTAGTACGGCGCCAGGCCGATTCGGTGCACGGCGTAGGAGTCCGGCAGCAGGTCGTGGTGCTCAGGATACTGTTCGACATCCAGGTCGATCAGCTGGAGCGGGATCTGCCGCTCCAATGCCAGCCGGGCTCCCTCCACCAACGGATCTGCCGGTTCGATGAGCAGATACGCCGTCTGGGTGCCGCCGTTTCCCTTGAGATCGTACCAAACAACGGAAATTTCGGGCAGCCGGCGTACCCCCCGGATAAATTGCTCTTCTATAGTGTCAGGGAGTTCAATGGCAATGCAGTCCGGCTTGACCCGGTCGATGGCCTGGCGCACCAGATGGGCAAACTCCATCCGGTAATGGAGAATCGGCAGGGCGTGGACCGGGCCGAACTGTTCCAGATGCAGGCGGTGAGGCATTAGCCCTGATCGCCTGCCACCTGGTTGCGCCCCTTGCGCTTTGCCAGGTAGAGCAGCTTGTCGGCCCGATTGAGCAGTTCTTTTGAGTCTGAAGCCGGGCTAGGGATCTCGCTTATTGCTCCCAAGCTGATGGTGACGCATGGGGCAACCATGGAGAACTGATGGGGGATGGCAGCTGATTCGATGGCCAGCCGGAGTTTTTCCGCCAGGACCAGAGTCCCCGGCATCTCCGTATCCGGGAGAACACAGATGAATTCCTCACCACCATAGCGGGCGATGAAATCTGCGGGTCGTTCCAGTGAGGCCTCCAGCAGATAAGCGACCCGTTTCAGGCAGTCGTCACCAGCAAGGTGGCCGTAAGCATCGTTGTAATCCTTGAAATGATCGATATCGATCATGATGATGGACATGGGACTCCGGTTGCGGATCGCCCGGCGCCATTCCCTGTCAATGAATTCGTCGAAACCTCGGCGGTTGTGGAGTCCCGTGAGTCCGTCCATGCAGGAGAGCCGCCCCAGGAGGTCGCGCTGGCGTTTCAGCTCCAGCTGGTTCCGGACCCTGAGCCGGACGATGGAGGGATTGAACGGTTTGGTGATATAGTCGACGGCCCCAAGCTCAAGCCCTGACGACTCATCCTCCTGTTGGGACATGGCAGTGATAAAGATGATCGGGATGTCCTTGAGCAGCGGATCAGCCTTGAATTTTCTGCAGACTTCGTAGCCGTCCATGTCAGGCATCATGATGTCCAGCAGGATTAGGTCCGGGAGCGAGGTGGCCGCAATCTTGAGGGCATCCTTGCCGTTGGTGGCAAAAAATACCCGGTGGTTCTCCTGCAAGGCATCATTGAGGAGTTGGATATTGATCGGGGCATCATCAACCACCAGCACTTTGGGGAGCTCATTGACTGTCTTCATTCCTTCTCCTCGATCCGAATCTGCAGTGCCGCAGCCAGTTGCTCCAGTAACGAGAGGGCGAGCCTGAAATCGAGCCTCTTGACATGTTCCATGATGGCTAGCCCTTTAGCGTTGGTCTCGCCGTGCGCCAGCAGGGTGCAGAGAGCCGTGCATGGCCGGATTGCCTGGAGGTCTTGCAGCTTCAGCAGATGGGCCAGTTCATTGATGACCGGCACTAACCCTTCACTGGAGATATCACCGTTGTTTACCTGAATCTGGAGACCGGTGGCGGTAGATGAGAACTTTTCGGCAGTTTCGATGACTTCGCCAAGGTACCGCTCCAGCTTATCAATAAGCCAGTTAACATCTTCTCCCGTATTCCGCTGGATGACGTCTTCCAGCATTTTGGTGGTGTCGTAGAGTTTTTCGGCGGCAATATTGCCGGACACCCCCTTGAGCCCGTGGATCAGTCGCAGCGCCGCATCCCGGTCACCGCTTTCCAGCGCTTCGCGGATGGCTGCTGCAGTGCCTTTATAGCCGCCGGCGAAATCAGCAAGGATCGATCGAAACAGTTCGATATTCTGGCCGACCCTGGCGAACCAGGCTTCCAGGTTGATCCCGGGCAGGGCCGGCAAGCCGCCATAATGCCGGGCCAGTCCTTCTTTACGTCCTTCCTGCGGCCGTTCGACCGCAGCGGCGAACCGGAGCAGGGTGGCATACAGTTCCATGACATCGATCGGCTTGGCAATATGACCATTCATCCCTGCTTTCAAACAGCGCTCCTTTTCCTCGACCAGGGCATGGGCAGTCATGGCAATGATCGGCAGGCTTTCCAGGCCATGGGTCTCCCGGATCATTCTGGTGGCTTCGTAGCCATCCATGACCGGCATCTGGATATCCATAAGCACGGCATCGAACTGGGGGTCAGCCTGGTTCACGGCAGCCACCGCCTCCTTGCCGTCGACCGCTATTTCTGTAATCACGCCGACATTCTTCAACACTTCCTTGGCAAAGAGGCGGTTCACGGCATGGTCTTCGACCACAAGCACCCGCATCCCTTCGAGCCCAGAGAGCTTTTCCGATGTTTCGCTGTCCCGTTCGGCATCGTGCTGCAACAGTTCGTTGCCGTAACCCATTGCCCTGCAGATGGAGCGATAGAGCCGTTGCGGATGAAACGGCTTTGCCAGGAAATCCTTAACATCAAGCTCTCGGGCCTTCTGGCGGATATCTTCATTGCCGAATGCCGAGACCATGACCACCACGGGCAGCGCGTCGATTAACTGCTCGCGCCTGATCCGTTCCACCGTTTCCAGGCCGTCCATTCCCGGCATGAACCAGTCCATAAGCACCAGCCGGTAAGGGTCGCCATCCTCGCCGGAAGCAGCAAGCAGCTCTGTTAGCCCCTCTTCTCCGGAAGCGACTGCCGTGACCCTGAAGCCATGAATGGTCAGTTCCTGCTGCAGGATCTCCCTGGCAGACACGTTGTCGTCAACCACCAGCACCCGCATGTCGCGCAACGGGAACGGTTCTTCAATAAGTGCCGGATGCTCGCCGGCGCGTTTCAGGGTCAGGGTGAAATAGAAGCAACTCCCTTGCTGCGGAACGCTCTCCACCCAGATATTCCCCCCCATGAGCTCCACCAGCCGACTGCAGATCGAGAGCCCCAGCCCGGTGCCACCGAACTTGCGGGTAGTTGAGCTATCGGCCTGGGTGAATGGCTGAAAGAGCCGGAGCCGTTCTTCTTCCGTCATGCCGATGCCGCTGTCCCGGACCGAAAAGAGGAGAGAGACATCATCTTCGTGTTCCCGAAGCTCTTCGACCGATACCTGCAGGACCACCTCGCCATGTTCAGTAAACTTTACCGCGTTGTTGAGCAGATTGCCCAGGACCTGGGTGAGCCTTAATGGATCGCCTTTCAGCAGTGGCGGGATCCGCGGGTCAACGGCGTAGAGGACTTCAAGCCCCTTGGCTTCAGCCCAGACCGTGATGATGTCGGCAAGGTTGTCCAGCAGGTCGGGCAAGCGGAATTCGACCGATTCCAGCACCAGCTTGCCGGATTCGATCTTGGAAAAATCCAGGATGTCATTGATGATGCCGAGCAGCGATTGGGCGGAAGAGTGGATCTTGGTCAGGTAGTCGCGCTGCTTGGGGGTCATTTCAGTCTGGAGCGCCAGGTGGCCGAGTCCGATAATGGCATTCATCGGAGTCCGGATTTCGTGACTCATGTTGGCCAGAAACTCGCTCTTGGCCCGGTTGGCACTTTCTGCGGCGACTGTGGCGCTGATAAGCTCCTGCTCCAGGATTTTACGCTCTTCAATGTCGAAGCAGTAGCCAATATAACCCAGGAACTCCCCGGTCGGCGAGAAATTGGGTCTGCCGAAATCGATAAGCCAGCGAAAGGCGCCATCGTGGCGCCGTAGCCGGTACTCCATCTCGAACGGTTCCCGGCTGTTGAAGGCTTCAAGGTAAATTTTGAGGCAGTGGTCGAAATCGTCTGGATGGACGCCTTCCGCCCAGCCGTTGCCCAACTCCTGTTCAATGGGCCTGCCAGTGAACAGGAGCCAGCTCTCGTTGAACCAGTCGCACAAGGTGTCGGTGCCAGCGCGCCAGATCAGGGCCGGTGCCCGTTGCAAAATGGTCAGGTAGTAGTTCATCGACTCCATTACCTGAGCTTCTGCCTTTTTACGTTCTTCATTCTCTGTGGTCAAGTTCCTGGTCAGTTGCGACAGCTCTTCTGTCCGCTCCTGTACCCGCTGCTCCAGCCTTTCATTCATCTGCACCAGGAAATGCTCAGCCTCTTTTTTGCGTACAATGCGCCACATGGCGTCCATTATCAGGGTGACAACGGAAATATCCTCATCGCTATAACCGGTTTTCTTGTTGGAAACGCCAGCAAGCAGCACGATCCGTTCGCCATCGAACAGCGGCACGTTCATGTGATTGACCAACGCCACATGCCCTTCGGGAAGCCCTTTCTTGAGGGGATTCGCTGCCATATAATCATTAAAGATCATTGGGCGGCGCTGACGGATGGCTTCACCCCAGATGCCGACATCAGAAACTTTGTAGAGAGTCTGTGGATCGACCACCATGCATTGAGGCATAACATCTTTGGACCAGGCATGGAGATTCAGCAGCGTCTCGTCCTCATTCAGAAAATAGATATAGCCGATCATACTTCCGGTCAGACGTACTGCTTCTTCGAGGGCAAAATTCTTGAGCTTGTCATCAGGGCCGCTGATCATTTGCGACAAGCGGTACAATGACTCGAAGACATCTTTGTTGTGCCGCAGACGCTCATCGTCAGCGTGCCGCTGTTCTGCCATCTGGTCAAAGGCCACAGCCAGTTCGCCGATCTCGTCAGTCGGCGCCAGTCCGATCCTGTGTTCAAGATCTCCCTGGGCCATGATCTCAATGCCGGATCGGAATTTCTGGACCGGCTGAGCAAATGCCCGATAGACAAGCCAGGAGGTAACCGGCACGCTTAATGAGATCGCCAGCAGGAACAACAATTCCAGGTAATCCAGCCGCTGTGCCCGTGTTTCTGCCTGGCTATGGTTGATGTCGTGCAGATTGGTCAGCAGGGGGGATACAGTCTGGAGTTCCTGGAGCAGGCGGCTGGTCAGCCGATCGGAGAACCGCTTCCAGGTTGCATCCCGGTTCTGGGGACCAAACTCTTTGGTGTGGGGACCATACTGGTTGAAAAGATAGCCGATGGTCTTGTAGTGGTGGGTCACTTCCCTGATGATCCGTTTGTCCTCAGGTGTTTTGAATACCGGCCCGCTCTCGGTCATTTTCTGGCCAATGGTCCGGTAGGTGGCCTGCCACTGCTCATGGGCGCGTAGTTCCGAATAGATGTAATATTCATGGGTGAGAATGGTCAGGTCGGAAAAGAGTTTCTGGATTTCATCGGAACGGATTGCCCGGTAATTCAGCCTGTCTACCTCCCGTGACACCCAATATTGGGCCACGGAAGAGCAGAGGAGAATGAACACCGGAACAACGGCAATTATCTTGAGCTTTGTGCGAATCTGCATGAAATATGTCCCGCTATTTTAGTTTCACTGCCGAGGGATCAATCCCTTTTAACACTGACGGATCAAGAAACCGGAGATAATTGGGAAGTGCTTTAGTCTTCACAACCCCATTTTCTCTCATCCACCGGGCTTCGTCTTCCAAGGCCAGCAGCAGGACCTGATCCAGTGTTACCTTGTTATGCTGTTCCGCAATGATGCTTTTCAGGTCGTCATGCCGGATGTTCAGCTTCTGGGACAGCATTTTGGTCAGCTCTTCCGAATTCTGGCTGAGCTCTTTTTCGGCTCGCAGCAATGCCTTCAATACGCTGTGCGCAACCCCTGGGTTGGCGGCCAGCCACTCTTTCCTGACCACGAGGCAGGCAGCATGGTTGGTAAGCCCCGGCTCGGTGAAGACCACCCTTTGCTGATCAGGGATCGCCTGTTTTCCCTTGAGGTAGGCAATGTCAGAGCCGGCAAAGGCATCAATTTCGCCGCGCTTCAGCGCATCGGTAATTTCTGCATGGGAAATGTCGAGAATTGTTATCCGGTCAGCAGGAATATGGTTCTTTTTCAGGAACTGGTCGAGGAAAAAACCTGAAATTGTCCCTTTTGACACGCCAATCCGCTTGCCAGCCAGATCGCCCAGTTCATTAATCCCTTGGTCGCGGCGTGCCACAACCTTGATTCCATTGTCCGAGGAAGCAAGAGTGGCAATGATGACAATGTCATCGCGGTCGAAACTCTGGCGTACTAATGGGAATTCTCCGGTCAGGCTGGCATCGCATTGCCCGTTCAGGAATTTACCCATGGCAGCCTTGCCATCGCCAACCAGTTCAATTTCTGCGGCTATCCCCTCTTCCCGGAAGAATCCTTTTTCCTTGGCAATCAATGGCAATGTTGCCAGAATCCCCCCTTGGCAAATCTTGAACGGGCGCTGTTTAACAGGAGGGGCCGGCTCATTGCGGCTACAGCCGGCGATAAACGACAATAAGAGGGCTGCCAGGACCAGCATGCTCCCTTTACCCGAGGTGAGAATAGTTCGCAAGGTTTGCCTCCACTCAAAAATTGACACTTTGCGGCGACACCTTCTGCAGCATTTCCGGCACCATGATCGACTTGAAGCTCTTGTTGACAGCCTTGCCGCCCTCTCGCTCCCTGAGCCATCTGGCATTGTCTTCGAGAGTGAGCACCATTGCCGCATCGAGCGACAGTTTCGGGGTTATGTTTTCCCATATTTGCTCTGAAATCGCCGGCGAAGTCTTCAGGTAGGCACTGAAAAGCTGTTTGGCCTCTTCAGGTTTTTCGTTCAACATCAGTTCTGCTTTTGTCAGGGCCGCCATCATCCGATTGATGTCACCCTTCTTCTTTTGCAGTGTTGCGTCCAATACCGTGAGATAGCCGTGATTCAGGACAATGCCCGGATCGTCTACGACAACGACTTCATTGCCAAACTTTTCCTTCAGGCTGTAGGCGTTCATATCCGTGGTCACGATAGCGTCAAGCTTGCGCTCAAGAAACGCCTGGTGGAGTTCATTGCCCTTCATGAACTGGAGCTGCACATCTTTTTCCGTCATCCGGTTCTTGTTCAGGACCAGATCGAGAAAAAAATGGGGTGCCGTGCCTTTGGTAACCCCTATGCGCAGCCCTTTCATGTCTCTTACCTTGTGGACTTCGGCATTCTTCCAGGAGACGATAGCGCTCAAACGGTCCGACTTGGCTATGCCGGTTATGATTCTCAGGTCATCCCGTTTGGTACCGAAATCGGCCACCGGGGTATCTGCTGATGTGGCAATATCGCAGTTTCCAGCAAGCATTGCTTCCATCGCATCCCTGCCAAGGGCATACGGCTTCAGCTCGACCTTCAGCCCCTCTTTGGCAAACAACCCTTTTTGCTCGGCAATGGTGACCAGGATGCTGTAGGTGGTGCCGGTACAGATCTTGAGCGGTTCAGTCGCTGGGGTAGCCTTTGATTCAGCTCCCTGCCCTGGTGGATTTTGGGTACAGCCCAAGAGAAAGCCTGCGAAGATTGCAGTGATTAGGATCGCAGCGCCTTTTAAGCCGGTCATGGCAACTCCTCTGTATGGAATTGTTAGATTTTAACAAGTGATTCCGAGGTTACAACCATGTGGCGGAGAGAAAAGCTAGAGGCTGGAATCAGGCAGGCTGAGAGACAGGGTGGGCTTATCCCGGACGGATATAGCGCAGCGACTCCTCACCGAGAATCCTTTCCACTGCCAAAGGGAAAAGCTCCTGCGGCTCCTTGCCAGTCGCGTGCATCATTTTCAGGGCATAGCGGGCGATGTTGATTCCGTCACGAACCGAATAAAGCTCATCCGCAGCATGAGCCCGCTGGAGAAAATCCACCACATATTTGAGGATTCTGGTGCCGGCAAACGGCAGATTTTCCTTGAGGATCTGCAGCTCCTCGTCAGCATCCGGAAAATCGATGTATATCTGGGGCTGCAATCGGGAATGGATGTATTCCGGGATATCGAAGGTCGAGGCGTCCTCGTTCATGGTAACGACAAAACGGAAATCCGGATGGGCCTGAATGCGCAGTCCGGTTATGATCGATTCCACATACCTTCGGTCGTCGAGCAGCGGCGCCAGTGAGGCCCAGGCCTTCTCGCTCATCCGGTTTCCCTCGTCGAGGATCAGCACGCCCCCCTTGAGCATGGCCGAAACCAGCGATGACCCGGCATATTGAATCTTGGCATCCGGCCCGACCACCGGCGAAACGATGAGATCTTCCGGCCTGGTATCCATGGTCGCCTGAAACAGATACACCGGCCGCTCCAGGTGCCGGGCCGCGGCATAGGCAAGGGTTGTTTTGCCCACCCCGGGTTTGCCGATCAGTCGCGGGCTGAACGGGATATCTCGTTCGTCAATGACCATCCAGGCTGCCAGCAACTGCTTGAGCAGTTCGGTCTGGCCCACCCATTTCAGCGGCAACTCAACCGGGTTGGCCAGGGTGAGTGCAATTCCGTCCAGCGTGATCCGTTCCATGAGCGACTCCTGTCTTACCGGTCAATAACATACATCATAGCCAGTTTTGCCCGATTTTCCAGGCACTGTCGGCAGAGTTCGCCGGCGTCCTGCCAGAACTCCTCGGAAAGCCACTCCCCGGCCTCAGCAAAGAGCGAGTCATCAGCCGCCTCATCATATTCTGCGTGACAGATACTGCATCGTTTCATAGCCATTAATCCGTTTACATTGTTGCAAAAGGACCAAATTGGTCCTATAGTGGTCAGAAAAAAACAGGAGTACTACTGATATGCTGACCATGAATGACATCAAGGCCCATTACTTCTTTACCGAGGAAGACGCCGTTCTTCTCAAGTCGTTGCAGCCGCTGATCATTGACAACCAGGAGCGGATGACGGCCCTTTTCTACGATTACCTGCTGGGCATTCCGGAAACCTCTGAGCTGTTGAAGGATGATGCCAAGCTGGAGCGGCTGAAGGCCACCCTGAAAAGCTGGTTTGTCGAACTCTTTTCCGGCAGGTACGACAATCAGTATCTTCATGCTTTGCAGCGGGTCGGACTCGCCCATGTCCGGGCCGGCCTCAATGCCCATTTTGTCAACGCCTCCATGAACATTGTCCGGCACTTTGTCATCGAACTGCTCCAGGAACATTATCCCGAAGTGAAGGTACGGCGCAGCTATCGGAATGCGGCGGAAAAGATCATCGATATCAACCTTGACATCCTCAGTGCTTCCTACCAGGAAGAGGCGCTGAACAAGGTCTTTGTCTCGCACCGCCTGGAGTCGAAGCTGATTACCGTTGCCGAACGCTTTACCTACGGCCTCAACCTGATCCTGGTGGTCGCCCTGGCCGGGGTCTCCATCTCCGTGGTGGCCCTGTTTTCCTGGGACATCCTGCATATCTTCCGGGGCGATGTCGAGAAAGGGATTCTCTCGGCCCTTGGCTCGCTGCTCATCCTCTGGATGATGATCGAACTGATGGACAACGAGATCAAGAACCTGAAGGGCGGGCACTTCAACATCCTGGTGTTCATCGGCGTCATCATTGTTGCCCTGATCCGTGAGATCCTCATCTCCACTCTGCGCCGCGATGAACTGACCACCCAGGCCTTCCTGGCAGGCACCTTGCTGATCCTCGGTGTCGTCTACTTCCTGGTGGCCAAGAGTCAGAAGATCCGCGCCTAGCTAAACGGGGCGCAAACGCGCAACCGTTGCGCCCCGTTTAGCTCTTATTCCCCTCCTGCTGCACCAGATCCGCCAGACATTCGATAAACAGCGGTGAGCTGTTGAGGGACTCGGTACGCCGGAAATCGGTAATGCCGAGCTGTCGCGCCTCGCTGCCGTATTCGATGTCGATCTCGTGCAGGGTCTCGATATGGTCCGAAACAAAAGAGAGCGGCACCATCAGCATGTTCTTGCAGCCATGGGCCGCGAGGTGCTTGACCATCTCGTCAGTGGACGGTTCCAGCCACTTCACCGGCCCGGCCCGCGACTGGAAAGCGAGGTGGTACGAAACCTTCTCAAACCGTTCCATCACGAGCCTGACTGTTTCTTCGATATGGGACAGGTAAGGGTCACCGTCATCGATAAACGACTGGGGCAGCGAATGGGCGGAGAAGAGTAGTTCCACCTGCGAGCGGTCAGCAAAACCGGCCAGCCCGGTTTCGATCTTCTCTGCCAATGCCTGAATGTAGAGCGGGTGGTTATAAAAGCTGTCGATGTAGCTGACCTCGAACTGGACCCCGGCTGCCTGCAATACCTTGTTCAGCTCGTTGATGCTCGAACCGGTAGTGGCGCGGGAATAGTGGGGGTAGAGGGACAGGGCGATCACCCGCGAAATCCCCTCTTTCCTGATTGCCGCCAAGGCCTCCAGGGTTGAGGGGTGCCAGTAGCGCATGGCCACGAAGCAGCGGTAATCCGGGCCGAGCTTCTCTTCTAGGGCCTTTGCCTGGGCGTCGGTAAGCTCCCTGAGTGGCGATTTGCCGCCGATCTGGCGATAGTTTTCCATCACTCGCGGAGCGCGGCGCCTGACGATAAACCGGGCGATAAGCGGCTGGAGAAACGCCGGGCCGATCTTGATGATGTCCCGGTCGGCAAAGAGATTGAGCAGAAACGGCTCAACTGCGTCCAGGGAATCCGGCCCCCCCATTTGGAGCAGGAGAATTGCGGTTTTAGCGGACATTGTGACCTCGAATCGTGCGGCATTGAAGTGAGCGCACTATAGCACACCTCTTTCAGAGAATCTTGCGCTGTTTCAACCACTCTCCCGCCATCCGCCAGAAGGCATCCGGGTCCGGCGGGCAGTCGTTGTGGCTGCAGTTGAATTCGATGAATTTGACCTCTCTGCCTGCCTTGGACAGCTCCAGGCCGTGACTGAAAGGGATGATGTCGTCCTGCCTGCCGTGCGCCAGCAATATCGGGCCGGGAAAGCGCCTTACCGCAGCCAGATTGTCGAAAACATCCCGCACCATGAACCCCGGCAGCAGGAACCTTCTGGCAAAGGGGCGGGCCGAGGTAAAGGTGGACTGCAGCACCAGTGCTGCCAGTGGCCGGTATCGGCTCAGGGCGCAGGCCGGGCCGCCGCCCACCGACCTGCCGAAGGCGATGATCCGTGCCGGATCAACGTCGGGCCGGCTGCTAAGAGCATCATACCCGGCAACCGCCGCGGCAGTTATACTCTCTTCGCTGGGGGCCCCTTCCGATCTACCGTAACCGGGGTATTCCACCAGCATGACGTGCAGTCCGAGCCGGCGCACCCCCTCCACCTGGCCTGGGAGAAAATCGATTACCTCGCCATTGCCGTGGAAAAAGAGCAGGGCCGGGCTTCGTGCCCCGGCCGGAATGCCTTTGGCCGGGAGGAACCAAGTCTCGACCTTGCCTGTAGCAGTGTCCAGCCTTGCAACCGACAGCTCCGGCGAGCTCTTGGGAGGGGCCGGCGCTACCTTTATCCCCCGGCCGGGATACATGATCGTTCTCTGGCCCAAATAAAGGAGCAGGGCATAGCAGCCGTAAGCAACGGCGGCCAGAACCAGCATCCTCAAGAGGGGCGGCGTAGAAGTCATCTATTCTTTAGCTGCTCAATCGCCTCGTCGCTGGCTCGTTGCGCTGCGGCCACGCAATCGTTGAGGCCGATGCCGCGGTAGGAGTTGCCGGTCAGGATCAGGCCGGGATGGGCCTTTGCTTGCTCTTCGAGCCCGGCCAGCCGCTTGGCGTGACCAACTGTGTACTGGGGAATCGCCTTCTCATGGCGGAAGATCTTGACGAAATCGGGCGGCTCGTTGATCCCCATGATGGTTTTCAGGTCAGCCTGGACCCGCTTCTGCACCTCCTCGTCCGGGAGGTTGATATACTCGGGGAAGCAGGCGCCGCCCATCATGCTTCTCAGCAGGACATGCCCTTCCGGTGCCCGATTCTCGAAGATGCTCGAATCCCAGAGGGTGCCGAGGATGTTCTTTCCTTCCTGCTTGGGGATCAGGTAGCCGAAGCCGTCCAGATCGCGGCTGATCCTTTCCCTGCGGTAGCCGAAACAGACCACGGTCATGGTTGCATAGGGGATCTCGTTGAGCAGCGCGGCCATGCCGGCATCCAATCCTTGCAGCATCCCGGCAGTGGCATAGGCCGGGGTTGCCAGCACCACCGCATCGGCTTCCAACTCTCCCCGGTCGCTGATGACACGATATGGCGCAGTCGAGCCTTTCGCAACTTTTTCCACCTGTTCATCAAGGGTGACAGCTGCTTCGCCGATCCTCGCTGACAGAATGTCGGTCAGATCTTGAATGCCGCCGCGGAAAGAGGTCAGTACTCCGCCGGGGCCGGCAGCGCTGGCAACCACCTTGCCTTCGGCAATGTCCTGTTTTTTCTTCTTGGCCAGCTTGATCATCGCCTTGATCAAACCGCCGTATTGGGCCTCAAGTTCGGCAATCCGCGGGAAACAGGACTTGAGCGACATGGTTTCCGGGTCGCCGGCAAAGATGCCGGAGACCATCGGAGCAATCAGCTTACGGAGCGCCTCGTCACCCAGCCGGCGCCGGCCAAAGGCAGCCAGGGTCTCGTCTATTTCTCCCTGGTACTGGGGAATGAGCGGTTCCATGGCAAGACGCAGTTTGCCGGGCCAGGAGATCAGCTTGCTGGCAAGAAAGGAGGGGCCGTTCTCCGGCAGCCGGTGCAGCACCCCTTCGGAGAAGATGAAGCGCTTCCGGGCGTTGTCATTGCTCCTGAGCAGCTGGCTGTCGGCGCCTGCTTGCCGGCACAGCTCCAGGGTCTGCGGCTTGTTATCGAGAAAGCCGTTCGGCCCCCATTCGCAGAGAAAACCGTTATCCTTGATGCTCAGGATCTTGCCGCCGGTCCGCTTCTCTTTTTCCAACAGCATTACTTCGAGCTCTAGACCGGCACTCCTGGCCTTTTCTCCAAGCAGATAGGCTGTTGCCAGCCCGGATATCCCCCCGCCAACCACTATTGCCCGTTTCATGAAGCAGACTCCTTATTGAGGCGAAACTCAGCCGGAAATTATGACGAACAGAAAGAATAGTAACGGCAGCACAGCATCACGTCAAGGTATACAGCTCATTGACAGGCAGCGAAGAAGCGATTAGATTGCTATCGTATAGATTGAAAGGAGCGGCATCAATGGCAGACAATGACTATTACCAATCGCTCGGCCTCCAGAAAGGGGCTTCGCCGGATGAGATCAAAAAGGCGTATCGCAAGCTGGCAGTGAAGTTTCACCCGGACAAGAACCCGGGAGACAAATCAGCCGAAGATCGCTTCAAGGAGATCAATGAGGCGTATGCAGTGCTTTCCGATCCCCAGAAAAAAGCCCAGTACGACCAGTTCGGTTCTTCGGGCTTCCACCAGAGATACAGCCAGGAAGATATCTTCCGGGGGTTCGATGTCAACGATCTGTTCCGGGATATTGGCGGTTCGGAGGATATTTTTTCGCGAATTTTCGGTGGTGGCGGAGGGTTTCAGCAGCAGCGCGGGGGAAGAGGTGCGGGAATGCGCCGCCAGCGGGGCGAAGATTTCACCATGGAGCTGAAGGTCTCGTTTCGCGATGCCTACTCTGGGGCTGAAAAGAAAGTGGCATTTTCCAAGAACGGCAAGCGGGAAGAGCTGGTGGTCAAAGTGCCGGCCGGGGTGGAAAACGGTTCGAGATTACGGCTGCAGGGCAAAGGAGGCGAAGGGTTCGGCGGAGGGGCCCAGGGTGATATCTACCTGACCATCGTGGTGGGGAGCGATGCGCAGTTTACGCGTGAGGGTGACGATATCTTGACCGAACGCTTGATCCGGTTCAGCGAGGCGGCCCTTGGATGTTCCCTTGAGGTGCCCACCCTTGAAGGCGCCAAGCGGATCAAGGTTCCTGCCGGTATCCAGCCCGGCACCAAAATTCGCCTCAAAGGGCTCGGTTTCCCGCATATGGGGAGCACCGGTAAGGGAGACCTCTATGTGAAGGTCGGAGTAAAGGTTCCGGAAAGTCTTGCCGCCGAGCAGCGGTCGCTGCTGGAGAAACTGGCCGAACAAGGGCTGTAGCCGGTAGCGCCGCGGCGCTACCGCCTGATCATGGCTTGATCTCGATAGCGGCATTTTTCCTGAGGTCGCTGACCCATTGATTAAAGCGGGCCTCTGATTTCTGCCGGTACAAGGTTTCCTCGATCTCCCCTTTTACCTCATCGAACGGCTTGATATCGCCGAGAAACTTCTTTTCCAGCTTGATGATATGCAGACCTGACTTGGAACGGACCGGATCACTGACCTCGCCGGGATTCAGCTTTATCACCACAGCCTCCATCTCCGGCAGCAGGTCCCCCTTCTTGAAGGTCCCGAGTTCGCCGCCGTCAGTGGCGGCATTCGGGTCATCGGAATACTTCTTGGCCAGTTCCGCGAAATCGGCGCCACCCTTTGCTTCTTTCAAAGCCTTGTCGGCCTTTTCCCTGGTCTTGGCCAGATCGCTGTCAGTGGCATCCTTTGGCAGGGCAAAGAGAATATGTCTGGCGCGGTACAGTTCCTGTTCACCGAATTTGGACCGATTGGCCTGATAATACTCCAGCACCTCTTTCAGCGTTACCTGGACCTTGGCTTTGACCTCCTGGCTCATCAGTCGCAGCCGTTCCAACTGATCCTTGATCTGTGCCTTGTATTGGTCAAAAGAGAGCCCCTGGCCTGCCAGCGCTTCGATCAGCCGCTCCTGGGACATCTTGTTCTGCTTTTTCACCTCTTCAATCGACTGCCTGATTTCCTCTTCAGAGACCTTGATGTCAAGCTCCTTGATCTTCTGATCCACAAGCCTCCGATCGATCAGGCGGTTTACCGCCGCAGTGCGGAGCTTGAGCTGCTCTTCCGGGGTAAATGGCTCCTTGCGGTTGGCCTCCCGGGCCATCACCTTGAATTCGTTGTCAAGATCGCGGTTGGTAATGATCTCATCGTTGACAATGGCCGCTATGCTGCTTATTACCTCAGCCCCGGCGTTCGCCGCGGGATAGGACGCCAGCAGCAGGGACAGCACTAGGAAAATGCGAATCATTGATCGCCTCTCTTCAATAAAAAAGGCCGGGAACGTGTCCCCGGCCCTTCATGATGTTTGGATATTATTTCTTTTCTGGGGCCGGAGGAGCCGATTTGGGGGCCTCTGGCTGCTTGTCTTTGTCAGCGCCGTCGCCGGAGCCATCCATCTTTTTCAGGACATCTTCCTTGATGGTATATTTTGAGCTTTTCTTGAGCTCATCTTTCAGTTTCTGGAAGACTTCCTGCTGCTTGGTCGGCAGCAACGCGGCCTTGATCTGGTCTTTCACCTCGGCAAAAGCTCTCTGCCCGGCGGCCCGCTTGCCGGTCAGCTTGATAATGTGAAAGCCGAACTTGGTCTTGACGATGCCGGAGGTCTCACCCTCCTTGAGGCTGAAAGCGGCCTTTTCAAACTCCGGAAGCATTGAGCCTTTGCTGAACCAGCCGAGATCGCCGCCTTTGGCACCGGCGGAATCCATGGAGTTCTTCTTGGCGAGTTCCTCAAAAGAGCCGCCAGCCTTGAGCTTGCCGAGGATCTCCTGGGCCAGCTTTTCGTCTTTTACAAGGATATGGCTTGCCTTGATCTGGTCGCCGCTTTTGAACTTGTCCTTGTTCTCGTCGTAGAATTTCTGCAGATCGGCATCAGAGATGTTGGACTGCTCCTCGACCTTCTTCTTTAGATAGGCCTCAACCACGAGGCGTTTTTTGATATCTTCAAGCTTGTCGGCCACGAGCTGGCTCTTGTCAATGCCGTCCTTTTTGGCCTGCTGCAGGATCAACTCCCGGATGACCATGGTTTCCAGCATTTCCTTCTTGCCTTCAGCGGTCTCAGTCATCGGTTTGAGGTACGGAGGGAGATTCTCCAGCTCTTTTTTGAAATCTTCGGTGGTAATGGTGGCGCCGCTTACCTCGGCAAGCACTTCCTCGCTACTTTTTGCAGGTTTTTGGCCTTCTTCGCCCTTCTTGGCGTTGCACCCGGCAATCAGTGCGGCACCGGCCAGGACCAACGCTAAACTATTAAGAATTCTAGGCACGTTAAAACTCCTTGCGACAAGGTTTTATGGTAACTGCGGCACGCTAACATACCTGGCCAAGGCATTTCAAGAGATTTCTGGCCTCGCTGAGGATGCCGTCGAATGAGCGGTCCGTCAGTTCGGCAATGAGCCGGAAATCCGGGGTAAACTGGTACTTCTTGGGCTGGCTCCTGACCAGGCCGATGATGGTGTCCGGCGAGACCACGGTCTTTTGATGGAACGAGAGCAGCAAACGGCTGCCATCGAACTCGATCTCCTGGATCAGCCGCTGTTTCAGCATGATCCGGATTTTCATCACCTCGATCAGGAAGGTGACTGCCGGCGGCAGCGGCCCGAAGCGGTCGGCAAACTCCTGGCCGACATCGGCGACGTCCTCCTCGTTCTGCGCCTGGGTGAGCTTTTTGTAGAGAATAAGCCGCAGGTTCGGTTGCGGCACGTAATCTTCGGGGATGAAGGCCGGCACGCGCAGCTTCAGTTCCGGTTCGATCCTGATCTCACGCTCTTCCCCTTTCATCTGGTCAACCGCCTCTTCCAGCATCTCGGTATACAGTTCAAAACCGACTGCGGCAATCTGGCCCGACTGCTTGCCCCCCAGCAGGTCGCCGGCGCCGCGGATCTCCAGGTCATGCGTGGCGATCCGGAACCCGGCCCCGAGCTCGGTAATCTCCTGCATGATCCGAAGCCGCTCCCTGGCATCCTGGGAGATCGCCCCTTCGCCGGGGATCAGGAAGTAAGCGTAGGCCCGCTGCTTGGAGCGCCCGACGCGCCCGCGCAACTGGTAAAGCTGGGACAGGCCGAAGGAGTCGGCGCGATTGATGATCAGGGTGTTGGCGGTCGGGATATCGAGTCCGGACTCGATAATGGTGGTGCAGAGCAGCAGGTTGGTCTCGCCGTGCATAAAGCCGAGCATCACCTTTTCCAGCTCTTTTTCATCCATCTGGCCATGGCCGACGGCGATCTTCGCCTCCGGAATGATCCGCTGCAGATGCTCCTGCATCAGGCCGATACTCTGTACCCGGTTGTGGACGAAAAATACCTGGCCGCCGCGGCGCAGCTCGCGCAGTACCGCCTCACGCACCAGCTCTTCGGAGAACCTGGCCACAAAAGTCTTGATCGCCAGCCGGTCCACCGGCGGAGTGTCGATGATCGACAGGTCGCGGATCCCCATCATCGACATATACAGTGTTCTCGGGATGGGAGTGGCAGTCAGGGTCATGATGTCAACGGTGGCACGGTATTTCTTGAGCTTCTCCTTGTGCGCCACCCCGAACCTCTGTTCTTCGTCAACGATGAGCAACCCCAGGTCCTTGAACTGGACATCTGCCTGCAGCAGCCGGTGGGTGCCGATGACGACATCGACTTCCCCTTTGGCCACCCGAGCCAGCGTCTCTTTTTGTTCCTTCGGGGTTCGAAAGCGGGAGAGCATCTCGACCGTTACCGGGTATTCGGCAAAGCGCTTGAGGAAGGTCTCCTGGTGCTGCTGCGCCAGGATGGTGGTCGGCACCAGCACTGCCACCTGCTTGCCGTCCATCACCGCCTTGAAGGCGCCGCGCATGGCCACTTCGGTCTTGCCATAGCCGACATCGCCGCATACCAGGCGGTCCATCGGCTTGGCTGACTGCATGTCGGCCAAGACATCCTCGATGGCCGCCATCTGGTCAGGGGTTTCATCCCAGGCAAAGGAGGCCTCGAACTCTTTGAACATCTCGTCCGGCGGCGAAAAGGCATGCCCTTCCTTTACCTGGCGCTCGGCATAGATCTTCAGCAGTTCGCCGGCCATCTCTTCCACTGCAGCGCGGGCCTTGGCCTTGGCCTTCTCCCACCCGGCACCGCCAAGCTTATCGAGATGTGGCTCGACCCCCTCGGCACCCACATAACGCTGCACCAGATTGAGCCGGTCCACCGGCAGGTACAGTCGGTCGCTGCCGGCGTATTCAAGTAGGAGAAAATCCCCTTCGACATCACCCAGGGTCAGGTGTTGCAGACCCCGGTAGATGCCGACGCCGAAATCGAGGTGCACCATATGGTCGCCCGGTTTCAGTTCAGCCAGGGAGGTGAGGATCTGCTTCTTGCGCGCCTCGGTAAGTCCTCGCCGCCGTGAGCGGGGGCCGAAGATCTCCTCTTCCGCCACCACCACGAGCTTCTCATCCGGCAGGCGAAAGCCTCGGGCAATGTCTCCGGTAAGGATCGAGACTCGCCGATCCCGGCGCTCCACCAGTATGGGAAAAGGATTCTCGTCAAGGGCCACCGGCAGCCCGTGGGGGGAAAGCAGATCGTAAAGCCGCTGCGATTGGGCTTTCTGGCTGCAGATCACCATGACGCGCTGCTGGTCGGCAAGCCAGTCGGAAATCTTATCGACCAGCGGTTTGAGGACCCCTTCGCTGTCTGGTGACAGGGACAGCCTCAAGTCTGAGTTGTCCTGGCATTTGATGGCAGTGGTGGTTACGCTCTGGTCAAGCAGTTCGAGCGTCGGCAGTGAAACAGCAGGCCCTGCTGCGATCAAACCCTTCACTTGCTCGCCAGGCAGGAACAGGGCGCTTCGCTCGCAGACAATCTCTTCGCGCTCCTGGGCCTTGGCTTCGGCAAGTTCGAGCTCCCCGGCAAACCTCTCAATTGAGGCATCTATGGCATCGGGGTCGGTCAAGACCCTGATGGCGGCGCTGCCCACGTAATCGAACAGGGTCTCCAGATCGGGGTGAAACAGTGGCTGGAGATACTCGACTCCGGGAGGATAAATGGCGTTCTGCAATTGCTCCAGCAGCTCGCGCCGCCGGGGCAGCGGGATGTCAAGAGAGTCGCACAGCTTTTTCAGCCGCGGCGGCAGTTGCTGCATCACCTCGTGGTTGAGGATGATCTCCCGGGAGGGGAGCAGGACCAGCTCTTCAAGGGGATGCAGCGACCGCTGGGTCAGCGGATCGAACGTTCGGATCGTCTCAACGAAATCGCCGAAGAACTCGATCCTGACCGGCGCGGCAAGGTTCGGTGGGAAAATGTCCAGGATGCCGCCTCTGGCGGCAAATGAGCCGCGGTCTTCAACCAGCGGCACGTGCGAGTAGCCAAGCCTTACCAATTTTGCCAGCAGTGCTTCGCGGTCAGCCTCTTCCCCGGCCAACAGGTAATCCGAGACCTTCCCCAGGTCGGCCCTGGAGAGGACCCGCTGGCAGAGCGCGGTGACCGGCGCGATCACCACCTTTGCCGTGCCGCTGGTGATGGCGAAAAGAGTGTTGAGCCTGCGACCGGTAAGATCAGGATGGGGTGAGGCATGCTCAAAGGGGGTGCTTTCCCAAGCGGGGAAAGTAAGGACCCCTTCCTGGAAGCCGCTGTAGAAAGATAATTCGCGATGCAGCTCGTCGGCGGCATCGCTATCCGGGGTGATGACGAGTAGCGGAACCGGCGTTGCCGGCATGATGCGGGAGAGCAGCCAGGCCGGAGCAGAACCGCGCAGTCCTGTTATGGATAATCTTCCGGCAGGAGATGCTCCGCCGGCCATCAGTTCTTTAATTTTTGCGTCTATGGCCATAACGGGTGAGGATAACAGAAATCTCAGCTATGTTCCACATCTAGAATAAGCTGTCGGACCCGGTTGCTGCCACTGCGTACTCAATCGTCAGGCTCTCCTGCCGGACAAATATTCCGCACTTTAATGAAAAAGCTTGCTTTGCTGTTAAATATATTGGTATAAGAGATATTCACTTTGCCCTGGCGGGCTAGTATGTCGTCCTCTTCAAGCAGGTTGCAGCTCTTCACAGCACCCCACTGGTATTCCGCAGGCCGCCTTTCTCGATCCGCCATCGCTTAAAACTCAGTTCAATAATATGCGTCCACCTGAAGGAATGCGCCGTTTTCGGTTTTGTCCGGCTATGTCTGCCTGCGACCGTCAGTGCCTCACCTTGAACGGCGGGCACAAACAGCAGTCCGGAAAGTTCCGGACCAATCCAGAAAGAAGGAACAGTTAATGACTTTTGCTGAACTCAACCTCTCTCCCTCAATTCTCAAGGCGCTTGACAACTGTGGCTACAAAGAACCGACCAGCATCCAGGCCGAAGCGATCCCCAAGGCGATGGCCGGTCATGATATCATTGCCTCTGCCCAGACCGGCACCGGCAAGACTGCCGCTTTTGTGTTGCCAGCGCTGCAACGGCTTTCATCTCCTCCGGTTGCATCAGGCAAGGGACCGCGTATCCTGGTTCTGACCCCGACCCGCGAACTGGCAAACCAGGTTACTGACGCGGTCCGTGCTTACGGCAAACTCATGCGGGTCCGGAGCGGCGCCATTCTCGGCGGCATGCCGTACCGCGAGCAGCTGCGGATGCTTTCCGCGCCGGTTGACTTTATCGTTGCCACGCCCGGCAGGCTCATCGACCACCTGGAAAATGGCAGGCTCAATCTGTCGCGCCTGGAGATGCTCATTCTGGACGAAGCCGATCGGATGCTGGATATGGGCTTTGTCGAAGATGTGGAGAAGATTGCTGCTGCCACACCGGCCGGTCGCCAGACCCTCCTGTTCTCGGCAACGCTTGATCATCGCATCAAAAAACTTGCTGGCGGGCTCCTGAGAAATCCTGAACTGATTCAGATCGCGCCAAACCAGATCACCCACGCCAATATCGAACAGCGCCTGCTGGTTGCCGACAACCTGCCGCACAAGAACCGGCTTCTGGAGCATCTCCTGGCCGAACAGGATGTAACCAAGGCGATTGTCTTCTCCGCGACCAAACGCGATGCCGATTCCCTTGCCAAGGACCTTGCCGCGCTCGGCCACAAGACGGCAGCGCTGCACGGTGACATGACCCAAGGGGCGCGCAACCGTACCATCACCAACATGCACCGCGGCCAGGTGAAGGTCCTTGTCGCCACTGACGTTGCGGCCCGAGGTCTTGACGTAACCGGCATCAGCCATGTCATAAACTTCGATCTCCCCAAGTTCGCCGAAGACTATGTGCACCGCATTGGTCGTACCGGCCGCGCTGGGGCATCGGGGATCGCCATCTCTTTCGTCTCCCATAACGAGATTAGCTACCTTGACCGGATCGAGAAGTTTACCGGTTCTGCTCTCCCCGTGCATGTCATTCCCGGTCTTGAGCCGCTTCAGGCGCTGCGCAGGCTTGCCAAGGGGAAAGGTGCCGGTGCTTCGCGCGGGCGTTCCGCTGCCGGACCCGCCAAAAGCGGGGCGAGGAGCAATGCTTCAACGGCAAACACTCCAGCTAGCAGCAAGAACAAGCGATGGGGCGCTCCGAGGCGTGATCAGGCTCCGGTAGTTGTCTACCGGAACAAAAGCCAGAAGGCCAGCTGACGTTCTGCTTTTCTGCAGGGCAATTGAAGACCGTATAGATTAATAGCGCCCCCTGACCGTTTACCGGCAGGGGGCACTTTAACTTTCCGCTTGCTACGTTCTGCCATATCATTGTAAGTTCCCCCCATGAAATGGCTCCTCATTACCTCGGCCGGCCTCTACCTGTTCGGCTCCTATTCCCGTCCGCTTTTTCTTGCAGGGCTCGTAGCAGAACTTATTCACATGGGGATGCGCGGCACAGCCCTGGGCCGCTTGCCATTGATCGGCCCCCATGACACCCTGGCATTCTTTTCCACCTCCATTGCCCTGATGGGGCTACCGTTTCTCTACGCCCGGGGCGTGAAAAAGGATTCGACCCTTTCCTGGAGCATCGGCGCCCTGGCCGCCCTTTTTGCCCTGCTGGCCCTGCCGTTTCGCTCCATGAACATGCCGTTGCCCCCGGTGCTCAACACCCTCTGGTTCGAACTCCACGTGGCACTTGCCTTTTTCGCCTACGGACTGTTCGGCATCGGCGCGATCCTTGGCGGGCTGTACCTTGCCCGCAACGACCGCACGTTGCTTGACCTCCAGTACAAGGCGGCGCTGATCGGCTATACCTTTTTCTCGGCATCGATGGTGTCAGGCGGGATCTGGGGATATTACGCCTGGGGCACCTACTGGCTCTGGACGCCCAAAGAGCTCTGGACATCGATACTCTGGCTCTTCTACTCGCTGTACCTGCACCTGCGCCTGAAAGGGGCTAATGCCGACCGACTGGTGGCCTGGGCCGGGATTATCGGCTTCGGGGTGACCCTGTTTACCTATCTTGGCGTGAGCATGCTGATGAAAAGTTCGCATAGTTTCTGATCGTGGTCTTTTTGGTGATTTTATGAAAAAACTGTATGATTTCCTTACGTCCCTTGACCTCGGCATCTGGCTGGTTTCCGGGGTGATGCTGTTCCTCGGCATTGGTTCTTTCATTGCCAAGGAAGGATCGGCCATCAATGATGTTCCGCTGTTCATCTGGCTGACCCAGGCGCCGCCTGCCGAGACCTGGTGGCTTTGGATCACGGTTGCCATTCTGGCGGTATTGGCGCTAAATACCGTGCTGTGCAGCATCGAGTCGCTCCGGGCCAAGTGGCAGCGGGGAAGTTTTCTGATCCGGATTGCCCCGCAGCTGATGCATCTTGGCTTCCTGTTGATCATGCTGGCCCATCTTTCCAGCGCCTATGGCGGGTTCAAGGATGGCGGGCCGCTTCCTGAAGGCGGGGCATTCAGTTTCCCCGACGGTTCCCGGCTGGACCTGGTCAAGCTGGATGTCCAGATTGGGCCGATGGGGATGCCGCTCGATTTCAGCGGTGTCTTACGGCATTCGACACCTTCCGGGGTTATCAAAGGGACCTTCAGCCCCAATCATCCTTACTTTTACAAGGGATTCGGTGTCTATTTGAAGAATGTCGAGCCTTCTCCAGTCAGGACCGCCCTGGTTGAAATTCACCGGGAGCCGGGAGCGCCATTGGCCCTGGCTGGCGCGCTGTTCTTTACCGTTGCCAACCTCATGCTGATCTGGCTGAGAAGAGGAAAAAGAGCGGCGTAATCTGGACTTTTGTCTCGCTACCGTTGAATAATGTGAATGCAGTATTATCTGGGAAAAATCTGTTAAAGCTTCAACTCCCCTTTCCGATAAGAATCCAACCAGCAGCTGCGAATGCTTTTGCTTACCCTTCCTGATACGCACTCGTCGCCTATTCCCTTTCCGGTCCGAAATTTCTGCAGATTCAATGACTGATAGCCTGCTCCAGTCATTTGGATGCTATTTCGGAAGGCACCGGCTGGAGAGTTAGATGCAAGACATCTTCGTGAACAGTATCATGTCGGAAACTGTAGTATGCACTTCTTTGGACGCAACCCTGCAGGATGTCACCACCCTGATGCGGGACAGCAAATGCTCCTGCGTGGTGGTAACTGAGAACGATATCCCTGTTGGCATTGTTACCGAGTTCGATTTCATCCGGTTACTGGCAAGCAGGGGCGCGCGAGAGGTGTTTTCCGCGATCAGGGTATCGGGGATCATGTCCCGGCCGGTGGTTTCCATTACCGAAAACACCACGCTGTTCGACGCCTTGGTCATAACAACGGCACGGAAATTTCGCCATCTCCCGGTTGTTGATGCTGACGGCAAGCTCAAGGGGATTGTCAATCTGGTCGATCTGGCCCAGGCCCATTTTCATACCTATGAAAAGCAGCGCGAGATCATCGAACAGACCATATCCACCCGGACCCGCGAGTTGGTGGAAGCCAATGACAAGCTCAAGGCGCTTTCATTCGTAGATGCCCTGATGGGGATCGGCAACCGGCGGGCAATGGAGGTCGACCTGGAGCACTCTCATGCCCAGGCGGCCAGGTATGGACGCTCCTATAGCGTGGCCCTCTTTGATTTCGATTTCTTCAAGCGTTACAATGACACCTACGGCCATCTCGCCGGAGATTATGCGCTGAAAACCGTTGCCGGTGCCATTGCCGGCCGGATCCGCACAGCTGACCGGGTCTATCGTTATGGCGGGGAAGAGCTGCTGCTGCTTCTGCCGGAGACTGAACTGGATGGCGCGGAAATACTGGTCGAGCGGGTGATGCACGCGATCAGAGGGGTGGCAATTCCACACTGCAAGAGCCCGTACGGGGTTGTTACCCTGAGTTGCGGCATCGCCTCATTCCCGCTTGCTGGTGAAAACTGCAGTTCCTGGCGGGACGTCGTCGCCATTGCTGACCAGGAGATGTACCGGGCCAAGCACAATGGCCGCAACAGGTCGTGCCGCTTACGCCCGAAAAAGCTGGCGGAAAATATCAGGGATTCGTTGCTGGTCCTTGAGCCTGACCCTCACTTTGCAGGGGCATAGCCCCATTTCTCCAACAACATCAAAACAGGATCCGGCCGGGAGCGGGAAGTGGTTGTCATCACCAGCGCGCTGGGCTATTGTAACGCCATGTCCGAAAAAAGATTCAATGCCTTCACTGCTGAGCTGCGCCGGCTCTTCGGCTGCCGGGTGCAGCGAATATCGGTTGACGCCGGGTTTACCTGCCCGAACCGCGATGGCAGCGTCGCTTCTGAGGGGTGCATCTTTTGCGGCGGCAACGGCTCCGGCGCTAAGGGGATCGTGCGCGACCGCTCCGTTGCCGAGCAGTTGGCGCATGGCAAGGAGTTCATGATCGGCAAGTACGGCGCCGGCAAGTTCCTGGCGTATTTCCAAGCGTATTCCAATACTTATGCACCGGTAGCTCACTTGGCCAGGCTTTATGACGAGGCGCTGGCCGTTCCTGATGTCGTCGGTTTGATCGTCGGCACCCGCCCCGATTGCCTGCCTGATGATGTCCTCGATCTGCTGGCGGATTATTCCCGAAAAACCTATTTGTGGCTGGAACTGGGGCTGCAATCATCGGTGGATCGGACCCTGGTTGCCATCAACCGCGGTCACGATACCGCCTGTTTCGTGGCAGCTGCCGAGCGCTGTGCTGCCCGAGGCATCAAGGTCTGCGTCCACCTGATCTTCGGCCTGCCGGGAGAGACCCGGGAAGAGATGCTCAAAACGGCAGACCTCCTGAACCAGCTCGGGATCGGCGGGGTCAAGCTGCATCATCTCCATGTGATGAAGGAGACCCGGCTGGAGGCGATGTATCAACAGGGGGAGCTGGAGCTGCTGGAGCGGGACCAATATGTTGGGCTGGTCTGCGATTTTCTGGAGCGGCTCGATCCGCGGATGCTGGTCATGCGGCTGGTGGGTGACGGCGGCTTCAACATGGTGGCCCCGGCGTGGGGAACCGCCAAGTTCGTGCTGCTCAACACCATCGATCGGGAGTTCGAGCGTCGCGGCACCCGGCAAGGGAGTTCCGTAAATAAAGATTGATCCAGGCGCGAAGACTTCGCAAGGTCAAGGCATACGAGGAGCTGGATGTGAGGGTCTGATTGCGCTCAAAAATGTCCAGATGCTAGGCACCGAGGAGCGAGAAGTGAGGCGTAGCAGCGCTACGCCGCAGCGACGAGCGACGAAGGGAACAACGCAGATGGGCGTTTTCAGCGCAATCAAGTCAGAACGGATGTCCTAGGCCGACAAATACCGCCGGACCATCCTTGCCGAACCCCAGATCCACCCTGCCAACGATGTTCGGTCGGACAATCGCCCGGAAGCCGACGCCGGGGTTGAATTCGAAGTTGCGCGAATTGGCCTTGTCCAGCTTTTCGATAACCGCGCCGAGATCAATGAACGGTGCCAGTTCCCAATCCGCAGTAACGTCAAAAATCTCCCACCGGAACAGCCGGATTCTCTCCTCAAGATTGCACAGGAAGTAGCTGGAGTCGATGAACCGGTTACGGCCGTAGCCCCGCAGGGTCGATTCTCCGCCGAGGATACTCCTCTCCAGGAATGGTACCGAGCTGCCAAGGGTCTGATTGTAGGCAAGCCGAAAGGCAGTGATGTAGCGGGTATTGTCCAGCGGGATGTACCCCTTGGCCTCTGCCTCGTAATGCTGGTAATTGGCACTGCTGCCGAGGTTCTCCGAACTGATTTCCACCGAAACCCTGGCGTAGCCGCCGAAAGTTGGAGCGATCATGCTGTCCAGGGTGCTGTAGCTGAGCCCGAATCTCTGGGCATGGGCGGTGAAGCCGTCGCTGCCCGGCACTTCGGCCGGGTTGAAGACGTCCTTTAAGAACGGTACCCCTTTTACTGCCCCTTCACGGATGGAGACGACCCGCAGGCGCTCTCCGGTAAAGAAGCTGACATGTCGCCAGAAGTTGTAGGAGGCGGAAAGCGTAAAGCCGGTCTCCTTGTTGGCATAGTTGGTTTCGTTGTCCTTGCTGCTGTCGGACTGGAAGCCGAAAAAGCGGGATGAACCGTCGGTCAGATGAAAAGCAAAGGCATTAAGCTCAAGTTTGCCATCTAAGAAACTCTTGTCAGTGATCCGCAGTTCATAATCGTTGTTGATCTTTGTCGACTGCGAGAGGTTGGTTTCCCAATTCCGGGAGGGGGTGGGGTAGAATGCCCCATAAAGTGAGGTCGTGACCCCGAAGTTTTCATTGTAGTTGACCTGCGGCGCCACCAGGGTGTTGATCTCATCTTTGGCGTTGTGGATGAGGAACGCGGTCAGTGCGCCGCCAGTTATCCCTTCATTGGGACTGGAGGCAATCACCGGCAACGGGATGCTCACCACCTTAACCTGTTTCGGCGAGTCAGCATTGGTAAGTGGGAAGGGGAGGCTCTCCCTGGGGACCATTGAGGTGCAGGCCGCAAGCGTTAATGACAGTAGGAGAATGGTAAATTTTAATAGTTTCATCACGGTCAACGAAAAAAAGAAATGGGGCCGACTACTCGGCCCCACAAGATAACCTACCTCCGGAATTTTCTCAACCCGGAACCGCCATTACCCCCAGCGAAGGAGTCCCGGCTCGTATATTGGCCCCAGTTCGGGGTGGCTGGGCATGATCCTGACCAGAAAGCCGTGACGCCCGCAGAACCGGCATTCAAGCTCTCCCTGGAAGCGATAGGTGCCGCCCCCCAGATCTTCAGCTTTGGTAAGGGGGATCAGTTCGCCGCCGACAATGTTGCCCCTGGAATCAAGCACTCCAAAATAGGCATCGACCGCGATTTCGTTCAAGGTCAGGTCACCGAGAAAAATCCGGGCAGAGGCCATGATTTTTGAGCCGCTGGCAACTTCGTCGGTGCCATTGGACTCAATGCCGTCGATCCTTATCTTGTGCCAGATAGATCGGATATTGGCCTTCCATTTCGAGAGATCGCTGGCCAGCTTTAAATCGTCTTCAGCCAGTTTCTTCCAATGGCTGTAAGAGTGGGTGTAGAAACGATCGGCATATTCCTGCACCATCCTGTCGGTGCTGAACACCGGACAGAGGGACATCATCGAGTTTTTCATCCATGAGATCCAACCGCGTGGCATGCTGTCTCCGCCGCGGTCATAGAACAGCGGCACCACCTCTTTCTCCAAGAGATCATAGATGGCGCGCCCTTCCACCTCATTCTGGTATTCGATATCGCTGTAGACTTCACCCTTGCCGATGGCCCAGCCGTTGTTGCCGTGATACCCTTCGCACCACCAGCCGTCGAGGATGCTCATATTGAGGCCGCCGTTGAAAGCGACTTTCATGCCGCTGGTACCGCTGGCTTCTAGCGGTCGGCGTGGCGTGTTGAGCCAGACATCGACCCCCTGGACCAGGTGGCGGGCCACCGACATGTCATAATCCTCGATGAAGACGATCTTGTGCCGGAACGGCTCCTGTTTGGAGAACTGGACGATCTGGCGGATCAGTTCCTTTCCTTCGGTATCGTGCGGGTGCGCCTTGCCGGCAAAGATAATCTGTACCGGCCGCTCGCTGTTGTTGAGGATTCGCGCCAATCGCTCCGGATCGCGGAGCAGCAGGGTGCCTCTTTTGTAGGTGGCAAAGCGACGGGCAAAGCCGATGGTCAGCGTCTCGGGATCAAGCACCTCGTCCGCCGCCTCGATCTCTTTCGGCGTGGCGCCTACCTGGGCCAGTTGGGCTTTCAGCCGCTCGCGGGCAAAGCCAACCAGACGTTCCCGGCAACGCTCATGAATCCGCCACAACTCGGCATCCGGAATTTTCGACATTCTCCGCCATACTCCTTGGTTGGTCGGCTCTTCCAGCCAGCGGTTGCCGAGGTATCTAGTCAGGAGCCCGGCCATATCGTGGGAAAGCCAGGTTTTGGCATGAACACCGTTGGTGATGGAAGAGAGCGGCAGATGCTCTTCCGGGAGCTCGGGCCAGAGATTTTTCCACATCTGCCGGGACACTTCGCCATGCAGTTCGCTGACGCCGTTGGCATGCGCCGCCAGTTTCAGCGCCAACACCGCCATGCAGAACGATTCATGGTGGTTGGCCGGATTTTGCCGTCCCAGTCCGAGGAACTCATCCTTGGACATGCCGATGCTCCGGTAATATTTCCCCAGGTATTTTTCGAGCAGGTCGGGGTGGAAGTGGTCGATTCCGGCCTCCACCGGAGTATGCGTGGTAAAGACGGTCCCGGCGCGCACTGCCTCCAGTGCCTCGTTAAAGGACACCTTGAATTTCGCCATCATCAGCCTGATTCGCTCCAGCCCCAGGAAGGCGGAATGGCCTTCATTCATATGGCAGACGTTGGGGATGATGCCGAGCAGCCTGAGCGCGCGGACGCCACCAATGCCGAGGAGAATCTCCTGGCGGATTCTCATCTCCTGGTCGCCACCGTAGAGCTGGGCGGTAATCTCCCGGTCCTCGGGGGAATTTTCCTCAAGGTTGGTGTCAAGCAGGTAGAGCGGTATTCTGCCGACTTGTACCCGCCAGATGTGGGCCTTCAGCTTGCGGCCGGGAAGATCGACCTCCACGGTAAGCGGCACCCGGTTTTCGTCACGCTCCAGATGCAGAGGGAGGTTGTAGAAGTCGTTTTCCGGGTAGTATTCCTGCTGCCACCCCTCGATATTGAGGTACTGCCTGAAGTATCCCTGCCGGTACAACAGCCCGACACCGACCAGCGGGATGCCGAGGTCGCTTGCTGATTTCAGGTGATCGCCGGAGAGAATGCCGAGACCGCCGGAATAGATGGGGAGCGACTCGTGAAAGCCGAATTCCATGGAAAAATAGGCGGTAGAGAGCTGATGGTCCTTGCCGTGCATCTTTTCAAACCAGGTCGTACCAGAGAGGTATGCCTGCAGCTTTTCGTCCACCTGCTCCAAGGTTGACATAAACCCTTCGTCGGCGGCCAGGCTGTCAAGGGTCGCCTGCTGCAGGGTGCCAAGCATCTCCACCGGGTTATGCCGGACGGTATGCCACAACTCCAGGTCGATTCGCTTGAAAAGCTCCCTGGCTTCGGGCTCCCAGGTCCACCAAAGGTTGGTGGCGATTTTCTGCAGGCGGGAGAGCTCGGGCGTAAGTGACGGGATTACGGTGAAACGGTGCAGCATGGTCTTGAAATCCATAGAGGCCCCTTTAGAGACGGTAATCTGCAATTTGTTAGTTGCGCAAGCTATCGGCCGTTAGCGCTAAGGCTTTTCGATGCCGAATTTGTCAAGCCGGTACTGCAGTGTTTTGTAGCTCATGCCGAGCAGCGGAGCGGCTTTGGCAATAACCCAGCCGGTTCGGTCCATTGCCTTGGTGATCAGTTCCCGTTCAAGCTGTTCCAGCGATACCCCTTCAGGGGGGAGATCAAAACGGATGGCCTCGACCGGGGAACTGCTCTGGGTGACTTCTCCCGGCAGATCCTCGGGCTGGATCAGGTCTCCTTCAGCCATCATGACTCCGCGCTCGATAACCGACTCCAGTTGCCGGACATTACCCGGCCAGGTGTAGTTCATCAGGTACTTTAAGGTCGGCTTGGCTATTCCTTTTATAGAAAGTCCTGAGGCTGAGCTGTATTTTTTGACAAAGAAATCGGCAAGCGCTGCGATGTCGTTGCCCCGCTCTCTGAGCGAAGGGAGATTTATGCGAATGACATTGAGCCGATAATAGAGATCTTCGCGAAACCCGCCTCGCTTGGTTTCCGCTTCAAGGTCCTTGTTCGTGGCAGAGATGATCCTGACGTCAACGGGAATATTGACCTTGCCGCCGACCCGGCGGACCTCTCGCTCCTGGATCGCCCTCAGCAGTTTGGCCTGCATCGAGACATTCATTTCGCCGATCTCGTCCAGAAAGACCGTGCCGCCGGTGGCAGCCTCGAAAATGCCGGTTTCCCGGGCAGTAGCGCCGGTAAACGAACCTTTTTCATGGCCGAACAGTTCACTCTCAATAAGGGTTTCCGGGATAGCGGCACAGTTGATGGCGAGGAACGGGGCGTTACGCCGGGGTGAAAGCTCGTGAATGGCCCGGGCAACCAGCTCCTTGCCGGTGCCCGACTCACCGTAAATCAGGACAGTGGATGTGGTTGGGGCGATCTTGTTGACAATCCGGTAGACCTCTTTGATCTTCTGGTGGTCGCCGATTATCTGCGGCAGCGTGATCGTGTCCTGCAGTTTCTTGTGCAGCAGCCTGTTTTCGTGCTGCAGGGTAATCTGCTCAAATGCCTTGCGCAGGGTAATCAGCAGCTTGTCCCGGTCCAGCGGCTTTTCCAGGTAGGAAAACGCCCCTTTTTCCATGGCCTCTACCGCGGAATCGACACTGCCGTGGGCAGTCATCATTATTACCGACTGGTCCGGATTCTGGGCAAGGATCGTCTCAAGGAGTTCCATGCCGGAGAGCCCCTGCATTTTCAGGTCGGTCAGGATCAAGTCGAATTCACTCTGTTCGAGCTTTTTGAGTGCTTCCCGGCCACCGGGCACTGATACGGCCTGATAGCCTTCACGGTTGAGGATTGCCTCAAGGATGTCGCGCTGGCCTTTTTCATCGTCAACGATAAGGATGCTGCCGGTCATTCATACTCCTCTTTCTAAACTATTGGGTCACCGGCCGGGTGGGTAGGGTCACGGTGAAGATCGTCCATGCGCCTGGTTCGCTGGCTACTTCGATGGTGCCGCCATGTTCCCGGATGATCCGTTCGGTTATGGCTAAGCCAAGGCCGATACCCGCTTCTTTGGTTGTAAAATAGGGCTGGAAAATCTTGTCCAACTCTTCGGGGTTGATGCCGGTCCCTTCATCGGCGAATGTCAATTCGAACTGGTTCTTGTCGGAGTCAAGCCTGGCACCAAGGGTTATGGCGCCGCCGTCCGGCATTGCCTGGGATGCATTGGTGATGAAGTTGACCAGACAGTTACGCATCAGTTCCGGATCAGCCCACATCAGCGGCAGGTCCGGCGCAATATCGGTTATGATCTTTATCCGCTGTTCCTCAAGCTTATCGGCCAATACCGGGAGCGCTTTATTGACAAGCTCTGAATATGATACTTCGCTTGGCCGAATTTTCAACGGCCGGCCGTAATTCATGAAATTCAGTACCATGTAATTGGCGCGCCGCACCTCTTCCTTGATCTTGTCCAGCAGATCGCTAAGGTCCGAACGCGAGCCGTCACAGGCAACTTGAATCTCGTTTTTGAGGTGATCGGCGGCCAGGCTGATGTAATTGAGTGGGTTTCTGATTTCATGGGCAATCCCAGATGCCAGTTGCCCGACCCGGGACAGGTGCTCAGCCTCGTAAAGCCGCTTTTCCAGAGATTCGCGTTCCCTGAGCTTTCCTACCATCTCGTTGAAGTTTACCGCCAGTTCGCCGATTTCGTCGCCGCTTTCCACCGGGAAGGTAACGCTCAGGTCTCCGGCAGAAACTTTCTTGACCCCTGCGGCGAGGCGATGAATCGGGTCGGTGTAGCGCCGGGCCAGGAAGATGATAGTGGCAGTACCGAAAATAAAGACCAGGAAAGTGGCTACCAGGCGGCGGACGAAATTATCGTGCTGAATCTCCCGGATATTGTCCAGCAGCAGGTTGATCTCAACGAATCCCAGCTGCTGGTCGCCGATGATCACCGGCACCACTAGTTTATAAGGCTTGACAATCGTCCCTGCCACCCCTCGCGCCCCTTTGGCGCCGGGGATGGGTTTGAACCCCTTCTGCAGCTTCTTCAGGTCCCGTTGCTTGCCGATCTTGGCCGGGTCAGACGAGTCGATGATTTCTCCGTCGTTGTCGATGATGTTGATCTCGTCGATCCCTTTTTTCCGGGCTTCATCGACGTATTCCGACAGCTTTGAGGTCTCGGCATCGGTCTCGGAGGTCAGGTCCTCGACGCTCTTCTGCAGTACTTCGGAAATGGCGCTGGAGCTGTCCTGGATCTCTTCGACCAGCTTGTGCTGACTGTACTGGTTCATGACGAACAATGTCAGCACGGCGATGACCAGCAGGGTAAGCATGATGATGACCAGCTTGGTATTGAGTTTCACCGGGGAACCCTCATTTCTTGTTCTGGAGCTGAAGGCGGAATTATACACCAGCAGTTCCGGCGAAACAAGGAATGCCGCTGCAAACCGGGCAATCGGGAGATGGCTATCTCTTACCGGCTTTTTCTGGTAGTATCCTGAGAAACCAGTCGCGGAGGGCCGATTAACCGATGCATGAAATGTCCATTACTCAAAGTGTGGTCGATATTTGTCTGGAACACTCAGCCGGGCGCCGAGTACTGTCAGTTACCATGGAGATCGGCGCCCTCTCCGGAGTAGTGCCGGATGCCGTGGAATTCTGCTTTACGGCATGCTGCCAGGGAACCCTGATGGAAGGGGCGCGGCTGGATATCATTGCCATTGAAGGAGTCGGTCGATGTACCGCCTGTGGCCTGGAGTTTAGCCGGAAATCATTGTTCGACCCATGCCCGGCCTGTGGCGAATACGGGATAGAGCAGCTTGCCGGTGAGGAACTCAGGGTGAGGGAGTTGGAAATTGCCGACGACCCGTTATCATGATGATGCGCTGATTCGAATTGCGGGGCTTAGGCCGCTGTGGCTGCCGGTTCGCCCTCCAGCTTGAACTTATTGACCATCAACGAAAGCTTCTTGACCTGTTGTTCCAGGTTGTGTGCCGCTTCTGACGATTCAAAAGCGCTTCCGGCGTTCTGGCGCGTTACCTCGTTAATCTGTGCCACCGCCCGGTTGATCTGCTCGATGCCGCTCGCCTGATCCTGGCTGGCAAGTGACATCTCCTCGGTAAGAGACCCAATCGTATATGCCCCTTCAACCGCACCGGCAAGATGGCCATCGATCTCCCTTGATAGCGCTTCACCTTTGCGTGACAGCACCACCGAGTTCTGGATCAGGTTGTCGGTCCGCTTTGCCGCATCGGTTGACCGTCTGGCAAGTTGGCGGATTTCATCAGTGAGGACCTCGAAATCGTTGCCTGCCCCCTCTACATGGGCTGCCTCGATGGCAGCGTTGACCCCCAGCAGATTGGAAAGCATGGCAATGTTGTCGAGGTCGTCTATCAGGTACTGGAATTCATCCATAAACCGCCCGGTTTCACTGGGGTCCAATGAGGCATCAAGCCGGATGTTTTTGCGAAAATCCTCCATCTTTGCGGCTGCGGTTTCGCATCTCATGGAAAGGTTGCGGATCTCGTTGGCGACCACGCCAAAGCCTCCGGCAGAGGAGCGCACCCGAACCGCCTTGTCCGCCGCGCTGGTGGAAAGCGTGTCGGTCTCCTTTGCTATGGCTTCTATCTCCTGGACGATCACGGCGGTATTGTCGGCAGACGAGCGGATGTCGGCCATGGCCTCCAGCATCCGTTCCATAGATTCTTTTGCCGTGGTAACCGAGTCCGCTGCCGATTGAGCGGTCTGACGGGCAACATCGGTATTGCGTGCACTGTTTGTGGAAGCCGCAGCCATATGAACCAGGTTCTGCGATGTTTCGGAGAGTTGGCGTTCCTGCTCGGCGGCGCCGCTGGAAACTGACTGGCTGCTCTTGGTAATCCGATTGCCGACGTCGGAAACAAGTTCAACTGTCTCGGAAACTTGCGAAATTGCTGAATGGAGGGCTTCGGCAGTTGTGTTCATTGCCTTCTTTATGACGGCATGGTCGCCGTGGTAGTGGCCCCTCATCCGCGCACTCAGGTCATAACCGGCAAGCCGGCCAAGCACGTCGCTCGCCTCACTTACCGGATGGGTGACCGCATCCAGGGTGCCATTGACTCCTCCGATCAGATCATTCCAGATCCCTTCGAAATCCCAGTTATTGCCCCGTGTCATCAGCTTGCCCTCTTCGATACTGACGATCAGGTTCCGGGTTTCACTGTGCAGCCCGTACAGGGTTGCCAGCAGGGTATTCAAGTTTCGTTTTATACTGTCATACTCTCCCTTGTAATCATCAATGATGAAAGGGGGGATCCTGCCATGGGCAATCTCGTCGATGGCCCCTGCCGCAACCCGGAGCGGCGTCACCAGGGTGTCAAGCATCCTGTTGACAAGCCCGATCAGTTCGGCATCCTCACCGCGATAGCAGCTGCAGTCGCCGCGTTTGTCCAGCTCGCCGTTCATCATCGCCTCGGCCAGCTTCTGGATCTCGTCGTGAACTCTTATGCCCCTGATGGGGTCTGCAACCGTTGACGCCTTTGTCTTCATTTCTGGATCCTCATTGATGCTGTGCTATAAGGTCTATACAGACAGCAACTGCCTTGTCGATTGCCTGGGCTGTTGCCGGGGTCATAAACTCCTTCATTTGGTTGAAACAACGCCCTTCTATGCCGACCAAGGTGATTTTGTCAGGCAGTCGCTCCGGATAGAGCAGTTTTCCGACGTTGATGGTCTCCTTCAGGCCGATGCCGTGCGCTGATATGGCGCTGTTATCGCAAGACGGGACCTCTTCCCACGGGAGGCAATGGATGGTTCCGGCTGGCGCGCCAAACTGCACCGCATCGACAACGATCATTGTCCGCTCTTTGCCGGTAAGGCTATCCAGTAGAGCGATTCCGCCCACCCCTGCATATTCCAGCCTGGTGCCTTCCGGAAGATCCCGCGCCTGCAGCCTGGAAAAAATCTCATGGCCGACAGCATCGTCGGCTACCAGTTCATTGCCAATGCAAACAACCAGAGTATGGGAGCGTATGTCCAGGGTCACTGGGTCCTGATCTTTGCCCGGCACTGCTGTCCGGACGAGACGATCTCGGATTTCACCGGGCGGCTGATCAGTTCGTTGACGATCCCGTCCAGGTATGAATGAAAGAGCCGGCACATGGCCCCGCCGGTATCGATGCCGCGCTGACAACAGACCTCGCGCAGCGAACAGCGCTGAAAGATGAGCTCCTGTTCCCGGTCTTCCCCTTCAATGGTGAATTCAAACCCGGCTTTCATCCTGGCGGAGAGAACGGCTATCGCCTCGTCAAGAGACGGCTTGTTCAGGTGCACCGGGAGCTTGCGCGCCATTTCCCGTCCGGCTATCCGACCGACAGGCGCGGTTGCGCCTCCCATGATATTGTCAATCGTCGCAGTGAAGATATCGATCAGAAAGGCAACTTCGTTGAAGGCATTCCGGTGGTCGTCAAGAGTAACTTCTTGCAGGGGCTCGCTGCTCATAGGAACTTCTCCATCCTGTTGCAGAATTCGAGGTCGCGGTAAAAGTTTTTCACTGTGTGGAAATTAGCGTGGCTGAGTGCGCCGGACGGGCAGATATAGGCACAGCTGAGGCAGGCGATGCAGTCTTCGGCATGCTTGATCTCACAGAGCCGCTTGGCGCCGTCGAACTCGAAAACCTTTGTCGGGCAGATATCGACGCACATCTCGCACCCTCTGCAGGCCTGTTCATGTAGGGTAATCTCGACCATCAGTCTTGCCTCCGAATGGTTTGTAGCACCTCGTTTCCGTGGGTCACGTGGATCTCCAGCGGCATTGTGCCGAGGGCATGGGTTGCGCACGACAGGCATGGGTCGTAACAACGGATGCCGAATTCAATGGCATTAAGCAGGGCGGCATCATCTTTCTTGCCGACGACATGTGACGTTGCCGCCTGCATGATGGTGCGGTTGATCGAGGTATAGTTCTGCTGGGTGGCCACGATAAGGTTGGCTGCGCGGACTATGCCGTTATCGTCGATCTCGTAGTCATGGAACAGGGTGCCACGGGGCGCCTCAACGTGCCCCACCCCCCTGCCGCCGAGATATTTGGCCGGAACCCGGGTTTCTCCTCGAATCTCGGGGTTGTTGATGGCCTGAATGGCGTATTCGACCGCCCAGATCAGCTCGATCAGCTTGGCATAAGGTTGCAGCACCGTGAGATGGGCCGGGGTGCCGAACTGCTTCCTGAACTCGGCGCATTCGCTGTCGGCCCATTCGGTGCCGTAGCTGCCGGCGACATTGAACCGAGCAAGGGAGCCGACCCGGTATTCGTGGAGATTCCCTTTTTGCGCGAAATGGACCTGCTTCATATATGACCAGTCGATAACCGATTCGACCAGATTGCTATGGTACTCATGGGTGGGGAATTCGGCCATGACCTTTCCGGTCTCGTCTATCGCTTTAAGCTCCCCTTCGATCATCGAGATCGTGCCGTTCCGGACAGTCCCCAGGGACCATGACGGAGTTGACCACTCAGTAAGCATTTCCGGATGGCTTGCCACCATCTTGAACAGGAGCTGTTTCACGGCCGGAGCGAGCTCTTTCAGCAGGGCCAACGCTTCATCAAGCCAGGTACGGAGTTGGGCGGTTTTTTCGTTATCAAGGGTGAAGGTGATGCCGCCAACCACCGAGGTTACCGGATGCGTGCCACGACCGCCGATCATCTCATTGATGAATTGGCCGATGCTGCGGATCCTGAGCGCCTTTTTGGCCAGTTCCGGATTGGCCTGGACAATGCCGACCACGTTCCGGATGGCCGGATCGGCATCAAGCCCCAGCACCAGGTCAGGTCCCTGAAGCACGAACAGGGAGAGGGAGTGGGAATGCACCAGGTGCCCCATGAACATCAGCTCGCGCAGGAGTTTAGCCGCTGGTGGCGGTTCAACACCGGCGGCATGGTCCAGGGCATTGGTGGCGGCGAGATGATGGGCTGTGGGGCATACCCCGCAGATACGGGCGGTGATGAGCGGTAGCCGGTCGGCCTCCATCCCTACCAGGATCTTTTCGAAACCCCGCAGCTCATTGACCACCAGCCCGGCGGAGGCGACTTCCCCGTTGTCGGCAAGGTTGATGAATACTTTGGCATGACCTTCAATGCGGGTTACCGGGTCAATGGTGATCGTTTTGCTTTTATTCATAGTCTGCCTCTGCATTGCCGATCCATTTCTTAATCAGGAAAGTGGGCTTTTCGCCGATCATTGAGGTGGCCATGGTGTAAGAGTAGTGAGATTTTGAGGTTCGCTCGATCTCCCGAATAATGGTGTCCTTCGGGATCTTGGTCAGCTTGGCCATCCGCTCGCCGATCTCGGTGCGGATATCCCGGTTCGGTTCGGTCAGCACCTGCATGGTAGCGCCTGCGCAGCCGGTGCAGGTCACACCGTTTTGTGGGCAAGGGGACATGCAGCGATCGAGGGTGACAGATCCCATGCAGATATACCCCTGGCTCAGGAAGCAGCGATCAGGATCGGCGATTCCCTCGGATATTTTCAGGATCCGCTCCACGTCGGTCTTTTCCATGGCCCGCTTGCAGCGGGAGCAGACCGTTTCCTTGGTTGCCTTCGGCGTACGCCCTTCCAGCAGCGCCAGCAGGCCGTCAAAGATGAAGGCCGGATGCGGAGCGCATCCGGGGAGGTAGAGATCGACATCGATTACCGAATCAAGAGGGGTAACGGTTGCCTCAAGTGGCGAAACCATGGCCTTGGGGGTGGCACCGGGAATGGTCGTCTTGTTGTTGGCATAGACGGCATCGAAAATCTCTTCCCTGGTATGGACGTTGCCAGCACCGGCGATGCCGCCGTAGACGGCGCACGAGCCCATGGCAATGATCAGGTCGCAGCTCTTTCTCATCGCCTCTGCTGCATGGCGGTCATGTTCGGTCCGGATGGCGCCGGAAACGATCCCGACTGTTGCCTTGGGGTAATCCTTGATATCGGTCAGCACCGGGCAGCGCTGGATGCTGACCGATTGCAGGACTGTCAGGATCTTTTCGTGGAGATCGACGATTGCCACATGGCAGCCGGCACAGTCGCTCAACCATTCAATATTCAGGGTCACTGCCGGGCTGCTCTCTTTGGCAGGTTTTTCAGAACGACGGGCACTCATCGAGACAATTCCTTTCTCTTCCGTGGCGCTGCGGTCTTTGCCGGCCTATGGATGGTAAGCTTCTTATAACAGGCATTTTCGCCGGCATGCAGAATCTCCAGGGTGGAATCGCACCCCATTATTGTCTGGAGCGCTCCGGAAAAGAAGCCGAACATCATGTTGCACAGAGACCCCTTCTGGTGATGGCCGAAGCGGAACAGTGACTGACGGATCATGCAATCCCTGAAGACCAGATTGATCTCGTCACCTTCCGGGGCAGCCTGGATCAGGGCAGGACGGTCATGGGGCTGGAATGCCTCGAAATTCCAGAGGCAGCTGTTCGAGGCGAGGACCTTGGTCACTGAGTCAAGGGCCTGCTCGATGTCATCGGTTTTGGCGATGTTTTCGGAGAGGCTCATTCCCAAGCGCTTACCGGCAAGGTAGGAAATGCTGTTTGCCGATTCGCCGATGGCCTCCTCGATGCCGCTGGCAATGGCGCCAAGAAATGTCATGGTTTCCTGCAAAGAGGCTCGGGTTGCACTAAGCTCGCTCATGGTCCGGTTCACCTTATTTATTAAATAGTGGCAATCCATGCTAATGTGTTCTCATGTATCGGTGTTAAAAAAATGGACTTTAACTATTTTTATATAAATTGCAGTAGGTTATTTGCGTAGCCCAAAGGTCGCGTGATGTGTATACATCATCCGGGCTATTTCACGGTATACATGATGCAGAACTGTTTGACCTTCAGAAAAGGATAGAGTAGTCTCGGGGTTATCCAGGTAACTGGGGGATATGACCGGAAAAACGGAGGACTGCTACGAATGTGCACTACCTGCGGGTGCTCACCGCATGACCATCATCATGACGACCATCACCACGAACATGAGACGACCGGCCCTGGCCGGAACGTCATTCAGGTGGAGATGGACATCCTGGCCAGGAACAACCGGCTGGCAGCAGGCAACAGAGAACTGTTTGCCGCAAAAGGGATCTTTGTGCTCAACCTGGTCAGCTCGCCCGGTTCCGGTAAGACCACCCTGCTGGAGCGGACGCTCCGCGAGATCGGCGGACGGTTTCGCTGTGCCGTGATCGAAGGTGACCAGCAGACCGATAACGATGCGGTGCGGATTGCTGCCACCGGAGTGCCTGCCCGGCAGATCAACACCGGCGCTGGCTGCCATCTGGACGCCCACATGGTGGGGCATGCCCTGGAGCATTTCGACCTCGATAGCCTTGACCTCATATTCATCGAAAATGTCGGCAACCTGGTCTGCCCGGCATCGTTCGACCTCGGCGAACAGCACAAGGTGGTGGTGCTTTCCGTAACAGAAGGGGAGGACAAGCCGCTCAAGTATCCCCAGATGTTTCATGCCGCCGATGTCATGCTGCTCAATAAGGTGGATCTTCTACCCCACCTGGATTTCAATGTTGACAAGTGCGTGGAGATGTCGCGCCGGGTTAGGCCCGATGCCCTGCTGTTACAGGTGTCGGCCCGGACCGGCGAGGGAATGGCCCAGTGGTACAACTGGCTGGCTGCAGGGGTCGAGGCAGCAAAAGCCGCCAACCGGTAACCGGGTAATGAGCTGAAAAGGGTTCGTGTCAAGATAACAGGGATTGTGCAGGGGGTCGGTTTCCGCCCTTTTGTGTACCGAGTTGCCCACAGTCTCGGCCTGACCGGCTGGGTCCGCAATGACCCTTCCGGCGTTATTGTTGAGGCTCAGGGGGACGACGGCTTCTTGGAACGCCTGGCAATTACCCTGCAACATGAGGCGCCCCCGCTGGCCGTGATCGGTGCCCTGACGCAGGAATTCCTTCCCCTGCTTGAAGGGGAGAGTGACTTCAGGATTCTTGCCAGCGCCCATGGAGCGGCAACCGCCGAGATTGCCCCTGACACCGATATCTGCGAGGATTGCCTGGCCGAGCTGTTCGACCCGGCGAACCGGAGATTCCGCTACCCCTTCATCACCTGTACCAACTGCGGTCCCCGCTACTCGATAATCACCGGTTTGCCGTATGATCGGTTGCTGACCACCATGGCCCCGTTCGCTCTCTGCCCTGACTGCCGTACTGAATATGAAGACCCACGAGACCGGCGTTTTCATGCCCAACCGCTGGCCTGCCCGGCATGCGGTCCATCCCTCGGCCTTTTTGATGCCAAGGGTAGGCCTGTCCCCGGCGATCCGCTTGAGGCTGCGATCGGTCTGCTGCGAGAAGGGCGGATTGTTGCGGTTAAAGGGGTAGGCGGTTATCACTTGGCAGTAGCGGCCTGCAGCAGCGAGGCGGTTCAGGAACTGCGCCGCCGCAAGCGCCGTCAATCCAAGCCATTTGCCGTGATGTTCCGGGATGTTGCTGCAGCTGGAGAGGCTGCCAAGGTTGATGCTCTCGAAGAGCGGCTGCTGACGGGACCGGAGCGGCCGATTGTGTTGCTGGCAAAGCGTGAATCGGCCATTGCGCTCGAAGTGGCACCAGACAGCAATTATCTGGGGGTGATGCTGCCGTCGTCACCGCTGCATCATCTGTTGCTCAATGATTTCGGGGCTCCGCTGGTTATGACCAGCGGCAACCGCTCGTCCGAGCCGGTTGCCTTCGCTGATGACCAGGCCTTTGTCAACCTTGCCGACATTGCCGATTATTTCCTGACCAACGATCGTCCGATACGGACCAGGGTCGATGATTCGGTCATCATGGTGTTCCATGGCAATCCCCTGTTTCTGAGGCGGTCGCGCGGCTATGCCCCGCGTGCTGTGCAGCTGGCAGAACCTCAGCCGTCAATATTGGCCGTAGGGGCAGAGTTGAAGGGGGCTTGCTGTCTGACCCGCGGCTCGCAGGCATTCCTCAGCCAGCACATTGGTGATCTTCAGAATATTGAGACGCTGCAATCGCTGGCAGATACCGTCGATCATCTGAAGCAGCTGCTTGAGGTTGCCCCGGTTGCAGTGGCGCACGATTTGCACCCAGATTACCTCTCGACCCGCTTTGCCCAGGAACAGCCTGACGTCATGCTGGTGGCCGTGCAGCATCACCATGCCCACATGGCGGCTTGCATGGCGGAAAATCGTCTTACAGACAAGGTCATTGGCGTGGTCTTCGACGGTACCGGCTATGGTGTTGACGGTACAATCTGGGGCGGCGAGTTCCTGGTCGGAGATTATGCCGACTTTCGCAGAATGGGCTCGTTCCGCCAGGTGTTGCTCCCCGGCGGCGACGCTGCAGTAAATGAACCATACCGGATGGCCGTTTCCTGGCTCTATGATACGCTCGGAGCCGACGCCTTTTCGCTCCCGGCAGACCGGTTCCCGTTTCTGCATACCCCGGAGCTGCCGCTGCTCAGACAGATGATCGAGCGCCGTATCAATGCGCCGCGCACCTCCAGCTGCGGCCGGCTGTTCGATGCCGTATCAGCCCTGATCGGGGTGCGGAGCACTGTTTCCTACGAGGGCCAGGCCGCCATCGAGCTGGAGGCAATTGCCGAAGGCGCGGCCCATGACCGGGGTTATCCCTGGCAGATTGCCAAGATCGACGGCCGGTTGGAAATAGACTGGCGACCGCTGTTTGCCGCGCTCCTGGACGATATTGCCGCCGGGGTATCCCCGCGGGAGATGGCGGCCAGCTTCCATGGCACTGTTGCCGCTGCTTCAGTAGAGATGTGCCGTTGTCTGCGACAAGAGACCGGGGTAGAGGACGTGGTTCTTTCTGGTGGGGTGTTCCAGAACCGCCTGCTTACCGAGAACCTTTGTTTGCTTCTCAAGGAGAACGGCTTCAAGGTGTTCAGCCACCGCCTGGTGCCCCCCAATGATGGAGGCTTGGCATTGGGCCAGGCAGTGATAGCCGGAAGGAACGCAACTTTTCCGCAATCTCTGCGTTGATCTTCGGGATTACTTGTGCGACGTAGTCGTGCTACGCCTCCGCGTAATCCCTTGATCGCCTTGACCTTGCAAAAAATTTGCGTCCCTGAAAACATAAGGAGTTTGAATATGTGTCTGGGTGTGCCTATGCAGGTTGTGAGTGTTGACGGGACTGATGCCGTTGCTGAGATAGACGGAGTACGGCGCGATGCGAGCCTGATGCTTCTTGACGAGGAGGTCAAGGTTGGCGATTACGTCATCGTCCATGCCGGCTTTGCTATTTCCAAGCTGGATGAGGCCGAGGCCTTGGAGACCCTCGCCATAATGAGAGATATCTTTGATCCCGAGGATATGGCATGAAATATCAGGATGAATACCGTAACCGGGAACTGGTCCAGGGGCTTGCGGCGCATCTGGAAAACCTGGTGGCCGGCTATGCGGGAACCATGACCTTTATGGAGGTCTGCGGCACCCACACCATGTCGATCTACCAGTATGGCTTGCGCGGGCTGCTTCCTGCCCAGGTGCGATTGATCTCCGGCCCCGGCTGCCCGGTTTGTGTCACTCCCAACAGCTACCTCGACAAGGCGATCGCCTGCTGCCGGATTCCAGGCGTGGTGGTGGCGACATTCGGCGATATGCTCCGGGTGCCCGGCACCTCTTCCTCTCTGATGGAAGAACGTGCCAAGGGAGCGGACGTGCGGATCGTCTATTCGCCGCTGGACGCAGTCAAGCTGGCGGCGACAAACCCTCAGCTCAAGGTGGTTTTTCTGGGAGTAGGCTTCGAGACCACGGCCCCGACTATTGCCGGCAGCATCCTTGCGGCCAGACAGCAGGGGCTTGGCAATTTCTTTGTCCTGGCGGCGCACAAGACCATGCCGGTGCCGATGGCAGCGCTGGCCTCCGATCCCGAGCTAGCCATCAGCGGCTTCATCTGCCCGGCCCATGTCAGCACCATAATCGGTGCCGACGCCTACCAGCCATTGGCCCGTGATTATCAAAGGCCCTGCGTCATTACCGGCTTCGAGCCGGCTGATGTGCTTCAGGGAGTGGCGATGCTTGCCGCCCAGGTGGTTGCCGGAGAAAGCCGGGTGGAAATCCAGTACAGCAGGGCGGTTAAGCCGCAAGGGAATCCCAAGGCCAGGGCGATACTTGACGAGGTCTTTGCCCCGTGCGATGCCGAATGGCGAGGGCTGGGGATGATTCCCGGCAGCGGTCTGGCAATAAGGGAGGAGTTTGCCTCCTTCGATGCCGAGCGAATGCTGCCGCTAACCCCGGAACTTTCCCGAGAGCCGACCGGGTGTCGCTGCGGCGATGTGCTCAAAGGGAAGATCACCCCCTTTGACTGCCCGCTGTTTGAGCAAACATGTACCCCTGAGGCGCCGGTAGGTGCCTGCATGGTTTCTACTGAAGGGACCTGTGCTGCGGCATATAAGTATGGCAGGTAAGGAGTGAATAGATGAACGACGATCTGATTCTTTTAGGTCACGGCAGCGGCGGGGTGTTGTCGCACAAGCTGCTGTCCGACCTTATTATTCCGGCCCTCTCCGGAACCCCTCTATCCGGGCAGGATGATGCCGCAGTGCTCAATATTGATGCCGGGCGGATCGCTTTTACCACTGACTCGTATGTTGTTGATCCGATTTTTTTCCCCGGCGGCAATATCGGTTCGCTGGCGGTCAACGGCACGGTGAACGACCTGGCGATGGTCGGGGCGACACCACTCTATGTCAGTTGCGGGCTGATCATCGAAGAAGGGTTTTCCCGCAAGGAGCTCTCCGCGATTGTGACAAGCATGCGCCAGGCAGCAGACTTGGCCGGAGTGCGGATTGTGACCGGCGATACCAAGGTGGTGCCGCGCGGTAAAGCCGATCGGATCTTCATCAATACTGCCGGAATCGGTGCTTTCGTTACAGGTCAGCCGCTGAGCGGCGCCAATGCCAAGCTAGGGGACAAGGTTATTGTCAGCGGTACTATCGGCGACCATGGTATTGCCGTGATGGCTGCCCGCGAGGGGTTGTCGCTGGCGACCGAGATCCAGAGCGATTGTGCCGCGCTTAATGGCCTTGTCAACGAGATGCTGGCCATGGCGGGAGATTCGTTGAGGGTGCTGCGCGATCCCACCCGGGGCGGGGTGGCAACCACCATCAAGGAGATTGCTGTCCAATCCGCAGTTACTATTACCCTGGACGAGGCGGCGCTGCCGGTGGATCCCGCGGTGCGGGGGGTTTGCTCCATACTGGGACTCGATCCCCTCTATGTTGCCAACGAAGGGAAACTGCTGGCCGTGGTGGCGCCTGCTGCTGCCGAGGCATTGCTTGAAAGGATGCGGCAGCACCCACTGGGCAAGAATAGCGCTATAATCGGAGAGGTCGCAACCGCTGGCGTCGGCAAGGTGCAGATGAAAACCGCCGTGGGTGGGGTCAGGTCTGTGGAAATGTTGGCCGGAGAGCAGTTGCCGCGCATCTGCTGAACTTATAATCATGGTTTGAATTATCAAGGGGAAGGCTGCGGCCTTCCCCTTTTTTTTGTCCCTAATTTAGCGTTAATAGAAAAGCGTTAAAATTGTTACATGTTGATAATAAAGAATATTTCTTGACATCTAAACAGTAGGGTATAAAAATATAAAACAGTTTTCCTTTATTGCGGAACAGGAGGATGCCGATGGCCAAAGAGAACGATGCGAGTTACACGGAAGATAACGGGGCGGAATTTAAAGGGAGGGTCTCCGAACTCCTCGAGCAACGGGGGGTTTCCAGGCGCGACTTTATGAAGTTCTGTTCGACCATGGCTGCTGCTCTGGCCCTGCCGCCGGCATTTGCTCCGAAAATTGCCCAGGCGCTGGACGAGGTGAAGCGGCCGACCCTGGTCTGGCTCGAATTCCAGAGTTGCACCGGAGATACCGAAGCCCTGTTGCGGGCATCCGCTCCCACGGTTGCAGAAATAGTGCTCGACATCCTTTCGATCGATTATGCCGAGACCATTATGGCTGCTGCCGGTCATCTGGCAGAAGCCAACCTCGATAAGGTCGTCAAGGAAGAGAAAGGTAAGTATATCGCGGTGGTCGAGGGTTCGATTCCGCTTAAAGATGACGGTGTGTACTGCTGCATTGGCGGCAGAAGCGCCGTAGATCGGGCAATTGAGGTTTGCGGCGGCGCTTTTGCCACCATTGCCGTCGGCACCTGTGCCTCGTACGGCGGACTCCCAGCTGCGGCACCTAACCCAACCGGTGCCGTTGGCATCAAACAGGCGGTCCCGAGCGCGACGGTGGTCAACCTGCCGGGTTGCCCGGTGAATGCCGACAACCTCACGGCAACGATCGTCCATTTCCTGCTTCTGAAGAAGCTTCCCGCAACCGACAGCTTTGGCAGGCCGCTCTTTGCCTATGGCAAGAGGATCCACGACAACTGCGAGCGCAGGCCGCATTTCGATGCCGGCCAGTACGTCGAGGAGTGGGGCGATCCGGGCCATCGTCGTGGCTTTTGCCTATACAAGATGGGATGCAAGGGGCCGCAGACCTTCCATAATTGCCCCACCGAACGGTACAACGAGCACACCAGCTGGCCGGTGGCTGCCGGGCATGGCTGCGCCGGCTGCTCACAGCCTAACTTCTGGGACGACATGGGGCCGCTCTACCGAAGGTTGCCGAACGTGCCGGGCTTTGGCATAGAGGCCACAGCTGACAAGATCGGCCTTGGCCTGGTCGGCGTGGCTGCGGTCGGTTTCGCGATTCACGGCGCCCTGAACGCCATGCGCAAGGATAAGGAACCTGAAGACACTTCGAGGGAGGGATAACTGCTATGGCGAAGATTGTCGTTGATCCAATAACCCGTATCGAAGGGCACCTGCGGATAGAGGCCGAGATCAGCAACGGCCGGATCGTCGATGCCTGGAGCGGCAGCACCATGTTTCGCGGCATCGAGAAAATACTGAAAGGACGCGATCCGCGTGATGCCTGGTACTACACCCAGCGGTTCTGTGGAGTATGCACCACGGTTCATTCCATCGCTTCCATCCGGGCCGTGGAGAATGCCCTTGGCATCAAGGTTCCGCCCAACGCCGATATCGTCCGCAACATCATCATGGGGATCCAGAATGTCCAGGATCACGTCATCCATTTCTACCATCTCCATGCCCTCGACTGGGTGGACATAACTTCGGCTCTCAAGGCTGATCCGGTCCGCACCGCGTCTTTGGCGGCATCTATTTCTGATTGGCCGCTCAATTCGCCAACATATTTCAAGGGGATCCAGGAGCGGCTAAAGGCATTTGTTGCCAAGGGGCGGCTGGGACCGTTTGCCAACGCCTATTGGGGTCACTCGGCGATGAAGCTCCCTCCCGAGGCCAACCTGATGGCAACGGCCCATTATCTGGAAGCGCTGGAATGGCAGAAGGATGTGATCAAGATCCACGCCTACCTGGGGAGCAAAAACCCGCATCCGCAGACCTTCCTGGTCGGCGGCATGGCGATCCCGCTTGATGCTGACTCACAGAATGCGATCAATGCCGACAAGCTGGCCGAGATCGGTGGCCTGCTGAAAAAAGCCAAGGAATTTGTCGAGAAGGTCTATATCCCGGACCTGTTGGCAGTAGCGTCATTCTACAAGGACTGGGCTGCCATCGGCGGCGGGGTAGGCAACTACCTCTCCTACGGCGAGTTCCCGGACCCGGTAACCGGCAAGCAGTTTTTCCCGCCGGGGATCATTCTCAATAAGGACCTCAGCAAGGTTCATCCTGTTGACCAGAAGAAGATCGCCGAATATGTGGACCATTCCTGGTTTGAATACTCCGGTGGCCAAGGCAAGGGGGCTCACCCGTGGGATGGCGAGACCGAGCCGAAATATACCGGCCCGAAACCGCCTTACCAGCATCTGGACACTGACCGGAAATACTCATGGGTCAAGGCGCCGCGCTACAACGAACTGCCGATGGAGGTCGGCCCGCTGGCCAAGCTGCTGGTGGCCTACGCGTCAGGGCACAAGGAGACCCAGGCTGCGGTGGGGCTGGTGCTGAAGCATCTCAATGTCGGTCCCGAAGCCCTGTTCTCCACGCTCGGCCGAACCGGTGCCCGGGGGCTCGACTGCCTGATAACCACCCAGCAACTGCCGGTCTGGCATGGCCAGCTGGTGGAAAGCATTGCCAGAGGCGATCTGCGGATTCATGCCGGCGAAAAATGGGACCCGTCCACCTGGCCCAAAGAAGCTGCCGGCTACGGTTGGCACGAGGCGCCGCGCGGCGCGCTGGGGCACTGGATCAAGATCAAGGATGGCCAGATCCTCAATTATCAGGCAGTGGTGCCATCGACCTGGAACGCTTCGCCGCGGGATCACAAAGGGCAGCGGGGGCCGTATGAAGAGGCGCTGATCGGCACCCCGATTGCCGACCCGAACCGGCCGGTGGAGATTCTTCGGACTATTCACTCCTTTGACCCGTGCCTGGCCTGCGCGGTACATGTCGTCGATGCCACCGGTAATGAATTGATTCGGGTGAAGGTATCCTAGAAAGGGGGGAGCATGAGCAGCCAGTGCAAGTTCAAAAGATATATCTGGGAGCTGCCTGTCCGCTGGTGCCATTGGATCAATGTGCTCAGCATCGTTACCCTCTCGGTCACCGGCTTCCTGATCGGCTACCCGATCTCGCTCGGCCATTCTGCCTCGGATTTCACCATGGGGTGGATCAGGTTCATTCATTTCACGGCCGCCTATCTCTTTACCGTCAGCGTGCTGTCCCGGATTGTCTGGGCGTTTATCGGCAACCAGTATGCCGGCTGGATGGAGTTTTTTCCCCTGTTCAGTGAAAAGGGAAGAGGAAAGCTGGTCCGCATGCTCAGGTATTATTTCCTGATCGACAAGGAGGTGCCGGAGACCATCGGCCATAATCCGCTTGCAGCCACAGCCTATTCCCTGCTGTTTTGTTTCTACCTGATCATGATCGTCACCGGTTTTGCCCTGTACTCCGAGCATGCGCCGAACGGCGCGATGCATGCTGCTCTTGGCTGGGTGACAACGCTGGTGTCCAACCAGGGGCTGCGCTTGATTCACCATCTAAGCATGTGGTGTATCTTCGGTTTTGTCATCAACCATATCTACAGCGCCTGGTTGATGGATATCAAAGAGCATGGCGCAGAGATTTCCAGTATCTTCAGCGGCTTCCGTTTTACAGTGCATAGGGAGAAGGAATGAGCGCGGCACTTCGGACAATGGTGCTTGGGCTGGGCAATCTGGTGATGAGCGACGACGGCGTCGGGGTCCGGGTTGTGAACCATCTTGCGGACTGGTACCGGTTCCCTGATGATGTCGTGTTGCTTGACGGTGGCACGCTTGGGCTGGATATTCTGCCGAGGCTGGAGGGGATAGACCGGCTGCTGGTTGTTGATGCCGTGGATAATGGCAAGTCGCCGGGTGATCTGGTCAGGCTTGTCGGTGATGAGGTGCCGGTGGCCCTTTCGACAAAGCTTTCGCCGCACCAGATGGGGTTGAAGGATTTACTGGCCGTGGCGGAGTTGCAGGGGATCCTGCCGACAGAGGTTGTGCTGGCTGGTGTTCAGCCAGGGAGCATTGAAATGGGGATGGAGCTTTCAGTAGAGGTGGAGGGAGCGTTGAGCGGCCTGGCCGGATTGGTGCTGTCTGAACTGGAGAGATGGGGGGTCGCTCCGGCTCAGTAAGTCTTGTACTGGCTGTCAGCGCAACTAAAAGGCCGTCCGGATGACTCCGGTCGGCCTTTTTCGCATTTAGCCGTGCGAAATCCTTTAGTGGAGAAATATATATCTTTGCATCTTTAGAAAATGCGCTATTATTAAAAAATGATTATCTAATTTTTAGCGGTTATCGTTTATCAGCGCTACCAGAAGGGGGAGTGGGCATGTTGCTACGCCGATTCTTTACTGCATGCACCATTGTTGTGCTCCTGAGCTGTATCGGCTGCAGCCGGGAAGAGTCGAAAAAGATTGATCTGACAAAGGCCGAGGCTATAAACCACGAAAAAACAAGTAAGCCTGATGCGGTCAGAATTGCTGTGGGAGGGATGATAACGCCCCAAGACGGCTTTGCCTATTACCGGGAGTTCCTTGACTACATCGGGGCTGAACTTGGCCAACCGGTGCAATACGTTGATGCAACCAACTATGAAGAGATCAACGCCAAGATTGAAGCGCGAGATATTGAGGGGGCTATCGTCTGCAGCGGCCCTTATGTCGACGGCCACAAGAAATTCGGCATGGAACTGCTGGCTGCCCCCATGGCCTATGGCGGGACAGTCTACTACTCATACATCATTGTCCCCAGAGACAGCTCGGCAAAAGGGTTGGATGACCTCAAAGGAAAGGTGTTCGCTTTTACTGATCCCCTTTCCAATACCGGTAAACTGGTTCCTGAATACCTGATTGCCAGAAAAGGAAGTAGCACCAAGGCCTTCTTCAGTAAAACGGTCTTTTCCGGGTCGCACGACAAGTCCATCCTGGCAGTGGCTGATAAGCTGGTTGACGGAGCTGCCGTTGACAGCCTGATCTGGGAGTATTTAAACAAGACCAAGCCGGCATTGACGGCAAAAACCCGTATCCTGCTCAAGTCTGAACCTTATGCAATACCGCCGTTTGTCGTACATCCAGCTCTTGATCCGGGACTCAAGGAGAGGCTGCGCATGATCTTGTTGAATGCCCACAAAAACCCCCGGGGCAAGGCGCTGCTTGACAAGATGATGACTGAGCGCTTTGTAGCAATTGATGACAAGGCCTATGATTCTATTCGGGAAATGAAAAAATGGCTTGCGGGTAAGGGGCTGGAAAACTAAGCGGAAATTGATATGGCCACATTGAGCCTACGCGGGAAAATTATTCTTTTTGTCCTCGGAATATCGGCACTCACAGTTGCCGTCATGGTCCTGATTGTCGTGTTGTTTGTGCAGCCGCGCCTTGAATCCAAGCTCGAAAAACGCGGAGCATCGATAGCCCATGCCATCTCCTCGCAGTGCATTAACCCAATACTGAGCAGGGAACTATTTCAACTTGAGATGTTTTTTCGCGAGCTGATCAATACCGAAAAGGACGTCGAGTATTTATTTGTCCAGGCTCCTAACGGAGAGGTGCTGGCTCATTCCTTCGGCCAGAAATTTCCGGTGGCCCTGAAAGGGCTTAAGCCGAAGATAAATGGGGGCGGTCACGGCATTGTCCGGCTCCGTGCGGCAGATCGCGATATCATCGACATCTCATTGCCGCTTCTAGACGGCAACCTGGGGCGGCTGCATGTGGGGATGGCAGCAGCTTCAATCCATACCGATGTTAATGAAATCCTTGGATCTCTAATTAGTATTGTCGCTATCCTGTTTATCTCGGCATTGTTGATCGTGTGGTTTCTGGAGCAGCGGGTCATCAGACCGTTACGGGAAATCAGGGCGGTTTCGGCGCGTGTTGGTGAGGGGGAGCTTGACCAGCGGGTCACAGTGAACTCTCGGGATGAAATCGGCAACCTTGGCGAGGAGTTCAACCGGATGCTCGACTCCATCAAAGAGGCCCAAGAGAATATTATTCAGGAAAAGGAATTGCTGGCGGAAAGCGAGGAGCGGTTCCGCAAGCTCTTCGCTGAACATGATGCCCCTTTTTGCCTTGTTGATCCGGCTGACGGGGCAATTGTTGACGCAAATCGCAGTGCGTCCAGGTTCTACGGTTATAGCCAGGATGAGCTGCGCAAAATGAATATGGGAGAAATCAATGTTGCTCCCCGAGAAGAGCTGGAAAAAGCAATGCAGTGCGTGGCCAACAGGACCAAGGGGTTCTGTGTGTTCCCTCATCGCCTGAAGAGCGGGGAAATCAGGACTGTCGAGATCTACTCATCGCCGATTGCCATGGCGGGGCGTTTTCTGCTCTTTTCCATTATGCACGATATTACGGAACGAAAAGCCGCAGAGGCAGAGCTGGTGCAGTTGAATCTGACGCTTGAGGATCGGGTTCGTGAGCGGACAGCCGAGTTATCCGCTGCAAACAGTGAACTGGAGTCGTTCATCTACTCGGTTTCTCACGAAATGCGGGCACCGATCGCTCGCATGGAAGGGTTCAGCGAAATTCTGTCCGAGATTTCCCCTGAAGGGGAGCAGCGTTATATCGCTCAAAGAATTGGTGTTGCCAGCAAGCGGATGCGTGATGTTATCGATGCCCTGCTGACGCTGAGTCGCCTGTCACGAGCTGAATGCATCCTCGAACTGCTAGATTTGTCTGCCATTGCGCGACGGATCGTAACTACGCTGCAGTTGTCGGCGACCCATTCACCCACAATACACATCTCTGATGGCATGACCGCAACCGGCGATCGTGGCATGATCGAGTTGTGCCTGCAGAATCTTTTGGGCAACGCCTTCAAGTACACAGCGAAAACAGAGGCCCCTGAGATCTCATTTTTTATGGAAGCGTCCGAAGGGAATGTTGTCTTCACGGTCCGCGACAACGGAATCGGATTTAATATCGAGGATACCAAGCATCTCTTTGAGCCATTCGGACGACTTCACGGGCAGCACGAGTTTAAAGGGGACGGCATTGGCCTCGCCATTGTCGCCCGGATCATTGACCGGCACTCCGGCCGGATCTGGGCTGAAGCCGAGCCAGGTAAAGGGGCAGCTTTTCATTTCACTTTGGGAAGTTAGGTTTTTCTGAAAAGACACTTACAAAAAAAGCGGGACCGCTGACCGGTCCCGCTTTTTATATTATATCATGTGCCTTCTATCTAGTGCAGTATCGATACAGCACCAGTGTAGAGGTCATACTTAGCTGGCACAATCTTAGCGCCTTTGCTCTCAACAAATTCCTTGATAATAGCAGATTTCTTTTCCAGTTCTTCGGCGACCAGTTTGGCATTTTCGGTGATGGCCTCTTCCAGGTCTCCGCCATGTGCTTTGGCTGCTGTTACCGCAGGCATTATAGAGTCTACAAGGCTCATGAGATTGGGCGATTCGATTGAGCCTTCAGTGTAGTTGTAGGTTGCGGTAACTGCCCCGCATTTGCTGTGACCGAGAACCATAACCAGCTTTGCGCCAAGATGCTCAAGAGCATATTCAATCGAGCCCAGTTCGTGGGGCGCCACTACGTTGCCTGCAACGCGGATTACAAAAACTTCCCCCAGACCTTTGTCAAAGATAATCTCAGGTACTGCCCGCGAGTCTGAGCAATCTACTATGATGGCATAAGGTTTTTGACCGTTTACTGCCAGGTCTTTGCGGACACTTGGCGAGCTTTTGTGGTCAAGTCCGTCAGTATTGCCTGCAATAAACTCCTTGTTGCCTGCCATCAGTTTGGCAAGAGCCTCGTCGGCAGAGACACCGCTGCCGGCTTCGCTTGCTCCCGCAACAGCGGACCAGGCCAGACATGCTACAACAGTTACGTGGATAAAAACTCTTTTCAATGCTTTCATTTTCATGCTCTCCTAAATTAAAATTTCACCTTGACGTATAGCCCAAAGGTATTATTGGAGGTTGTGTATACATTACAATTAGGTCGTAATCAATTGAATAATGATTAGATTTGCTTGATTAATGTCTCTCTGAAGATTGGAATATATGCTTGGTATAAAAAAAGCGGGACCGATTGCCGGCCCCGCTTTTTTGTTGCTGTCTGTCGTATCGTCTACATCTTGCTGAGCAGCGGCACGATGAGCAGTGACACGATGTTGATGATCTTGATCATCGGGTTGACGGCCGGGCCGGCAGTGTCCTTGTAAGGGTCGCCGACGGTGTCGCCGGTAACGGCAGCCTTGTGGGCCTCGCCCCCTTTGCCGCCGTGATGGCCGTCTTCGATGTATTTCTTGGCATTATCCCAGGCGCCGCCGCCAGTGGTCATGGAGATGGCGACAAAGATACCGGTGACGATGGTGCCGACGATCACGCCGCCGAGCGCCTTGGGGCCGAGGGTGAAGCCGACGATCACCGGAGCAAGGATCGGGATCAGGCCAGGGATGACCATCTCCTTGAGAGCGGTCTTGGTAACGATATCGACGCAGGAAGCGTAGTCGGGCTTGCCGGTGCCTTCCATGATCCCCTTGATCTCGCGGAACTGGCGACGAACCTCAACGACAACTGCGCCACCGGCCTTACCAACCGCTTCCATGCACTGAGCAGCGAAGTAGTAGGGGAGCATGCCGCCGATAAAGAGGCCGACGATGATGTACGGGTCGGACAGGTCAAAGGTGATGTTCTTGCCGACCAGTTTCAGCTCATCAACGTAAGAGGTAAAGAGGATAACGGCAGCCAGACCGGCAGAACCGATGGCGTATCCCTTGGTAACAGCCTTGGTGGTGTTGCCGACTGCGTCGAGCGGGTCGGTAACGTCACGGACCGATTTGTCCAGTTCAGCCATCTCGGCAATACCGCCGGCGTTGTCGGTGATCGGGCCGTAAGCGTCCATGGCAACAACGATGCCAGTAAGCGACAGCATGGAGACTGCAGCAATGGCAATGCCGTAAACCCCGGCGCACTGAAAGGAGATGATGATCCCTGCAGCGATGACAATTACCGGTGCTGCCGTGGCTTTCATGGAAACGCCGAGACCAGCGATGACGTTGGTGCCGTGACCGGTGGTTGAAGCCTGGGCAATATGCTGAACCGGGGCGTATTCAGTGGAGGTGTAATACTCGGTAATCCAGAAGATGGCTCCGGTTACTACCAGGCCGACAATGGCTGAAATAAAGATATTGAGGGCGCTGAAGGTCTGACCGGCTGCATTGGTCAACCCCTGCGGGAACATCTGGACGGTAACAAAATAGAAGGCGATGCAGGCAAGAACTGCCGAAGCAATGAGTCCCTTGTAAAGGGCCGGCATTATTTTCCCGCTTGCGCCGAGTTTTACGAAGTAAGTGCCTATGATCGAAGTAATAATGGAGATGCCGCCAAGGATCAGCGGATAGCTTACTGCTGCAGAGTTGCCGACAAAAGCGATTGCTCCGAGCAGCATGGCTGCAATCAGTGTTACCGCATAAGTTTCGAACAGGTCAGCGGCCATACCGGCGCAGTCGCCGACGTTGTCGCCGACGTTGTCCGCGATAACTGCCGGGTTGCGCGGATCATCTTCGGGAATTCCCGCTTCAACCTTACCGACCAGGTCAGCGCCGACGTCAGCGCCCTTGGTGAAGATGCCGCCGCCGAGACGGGCAAAGATGGAGATCAGCGAGCCGCCAAAGCCGAGGCCGACCAGCTGGCTGACTACGTCTTTTACCGGTGCGCCCGGCATCATCGTCTGCAGGGCCAGGTAGTATCCGGCCACGCCGAGGAGGCCGAGGCCGACAACCAGCATGCCGGTGATTGCGCCACCTTTGAAGGCGACGTTGAGAGCTTTCTCAATGCCTGATTTTGCTGCTTCGGTGGTACGGACGTTGGCGCGAACCGAGACAAACATGCCGATAAAACCGGTAAGGCCGGAGAAGAGTGCGCCTATGGCAAAGCCTACGGCGGTCTTGACTCCGAGGGTCGCAAAAAGGGCAACGAACATGACGGCACCGACAATTGCAATGATAGTGTACTGACGCTTCATGTAGGCGCCGGCACCTTCCTGGATTGCGGCTGCAATCTGCTTCATCCGGTCATTCCCCTGCGGGAGCGACAGGATCCAGTTTGCCGAGAGCAGGCCGTAAACAACCGCTGCAGCGGCGCATGCCAGGGCGAAATATACTGCGTACTGTTCCATGATACGAAAAACCTCCTGTGTATTGTTTGCCTGTATCGATAGGCGTTGATGTGCGGTGGTGCCAAAAACGAAAAAATATAATAGGAATTCGGTTGAAATGTCAACAGAATAAATGAGTTAATTAATTAGGGCTGGCTTCGGGAAGCCTGTCAAGCCCTTGACAGAAAGCGCCCTTCCTTGGTGTCGACCTTGATCTTTTCCCCTGATTCCAGGTAGGGTGGCACCTGGATTCTGAGGCCGGTCTCCAGCACCGCCTCCTTGGTCTGGGCTGTGGCGGTAGCGTTCTTCAGGACCGGCGCGGTTTCAGTGACGGTCAACTCTACGGATTGCGGCGGGTCTGCGCTGACCATTCTCCCCTGGAACAGTCCAAGGGTCATTTCGGTCCCTTCAAGAAGGTAGGGGGATATCAGGGCGAACGCCTCTTCTTCCATCTCGAACTGCTCATAGGTCTCAAGGTCCATGAATATTCCGCGATCGCCGTCGGCATAGAGGAACTGTCCCTTGTGGCGTTCAAAGTCGGCTTCCTCGACCTTGTCGCCGGAACGGAAAGTCTTTTCCAGAACCTGCCCGGTCAGAAGGTTACGGTATTTAGTTTTGACCATGGTGCTGGCGCCACGCGCTGAAGGGGACTGGTAATGCACGTCAATAATGATGCACGGCGCGCCATCCAACTGGATAACCAGTCCTTTCTTGAAATCACCTGTTGTAACCATGTGTATCTCCCTGTCTGTTAAATTGGCGTACTTTTTAGCAAATAGTGGAACAAAAAACAAGTGAGCCCGCCGTTTTCGGCAGGCCCACGGTGTACTGCTGATTTCCTTGCGCTGGTACGTTTCCTTTCGCTGCTACATCCCTTTTTTCAAAAGGGCCGCTACTTCCTTGGCGTGATAGGTGAGGATCAGATCGGCCCCGGCGCGCTTGAACGAGATCATGGTTTCAAGGATGACCCGCTCTTCGTCGATCCAGCCCATCTTTCCGGCAGCCTTGATCATGCTGTACTCGCCGGACACGTTGTAGGCGGCAACCGGAAGGTTGGTGTAGTTGCGCAGTTCGCGGATGATGTCGAGATAAGGCAAGCCCGGTTTGACCATGACGATGTCGGCGCCTTCCTCGATATCCATCGAGGCTTCGCGGATCGCCTCCAGCCTGTTGGCGGGGTCCATCTGGTAAGAGCGGCGATCGCCGAACTGGGGTGTAGATTCCGCGGCTTCGCGGAACGGGCCGTAATAGCCGGAGGCGTATTTGACCGCGTAGCTCATCAGCGGCAGATGGTTGAAGCCGTTATTGTCGAGTACTTCGCGGATCGCCATGACCCGCCCGTCCATCATGTCAGAGGGCGCCACCATGTCCGCGCCGGCCTGGGCATGGGACAGCGCCTCCTTGGCCAGCAGCTCCAGGGTAGAATCGTTGTCCACATCGCCATCCTTGATGATGCCGCAGTGGCCATGATCGGTATATTCGCACATGCAGACGTCGGTGATCACCACCAGGCCTGGCACCTGCTTCTTGAGGGCGCGGATCGTCTCCTGGATGATGCCGTGGTCGGCATAGGCGTCGCTGCCTACTGCGTCCTTGGTTTCCGGGATGCCGAAGAGGATGACGGCCGGAACGCCGAGGGCGTGGACTTCCTGCGCTTCTTCGACGATGTTTTCAATTGACTGCTGGTAGATCCCCGGCATGGAAGAGATCTCCTTCTTGATTCCTTTGCCGAAGGCGGAAAACATCGGGTAGATCAGATCATTGGCAGTGAGGGTGGTCTCGCGGACCATCTTGCGGAACGCTTCTTTACCACGGATGCGGCGGGCGCGGAAAGTCGGGTAGAACATGCTTATTTCTCCTCGTTGGAATGGAGTGAACTGAAGTATCGTACTATTTCATCGGTCATTGTGGCAATAGTATATTGGCTCGGCTCGATGGCTACCTTGAGCCCCATCTCCTGGCAGGTCTTTGAGGTGATCGGCCCGATGGCCGCTACTGCCACCCCTTCGAGTAGGTGCAGAAAACGGTTCTCGCCGAGGAGCTTCGCCAGGTTATCGACAGTGGATGAAGAGGTAAAGGTCACACACTGGATCTTGCGCTCTTCGAGCGCCTGCAGGATCGCCGGGGGGACGTCTTCAGGAAGGATGTTCCGGTAGGCAACCGGGTCTGTTACCTCTGCTCCCATTTCGCCGAGAGCCTTGGGGATCAGGTCGCGGGCACGGTCTGCCTTGGGGTACAAGATCCGCTTCCCCGCGAGTTCCATGGAGTGGAAGGCCTCAATTACCCCTTCTGCCTTGTAGCTTTGCGGGATCATATCCGGTGTTATGCCGTGTTGGGCAATGGCTGCCGCTGTCTTGGGGCCGACTGCGCAGATCTTGCAAGAGCCGAGGGCACGGCTGTCGAGTCCCAAGGCATGGAGTCGCGTGAAAAAGTGTTGGACAGTGTTGATCGAGGTGAAGATGACCCAGGAAAAAGTGGCAAGTTCTGCTATCGCCGTATCAATAGCGACTGTCGATTCCGGAGCAACTATCTGTATGGTCGGACACTCCCAGACCGTGGCACCGAGCTCTTCAAGCAGGGCAGTGAATTCGCCTGCCTGGTCAGTAGCACGGGTAACCAGCACCCCCTTACCGAAAAGAGGCCGGGAGTCAAACCAGCGGAGTTTGTCTCGCATCCGCACCACCTCGCCGACAATGGTTATGGCCGGCGCCTTGAACCCGGCTTTTCTTGCCTTGGCAGCGATATCGGCCAGGGTGCCGATCAATACCTCCTGCTCAGGTCTGGTGCCCCAGCGGACCAGAGCAACCGGGGTTTCAGGGGGACGGCCGTGGTCGATCATGTTGGTTGTGATCTGCTGCAGGTTTTTGACCCCCATGTAGAAGACAACAGTGCCGCTGCCGAGAGAAAGCCGCTGCCAGTCGATCTCGGAATTTTCCTTGGCCGGGTGCTCGTGGCCGGTGACCAGGGCAACCGAGGTGGTGATGTCGCGATGGGTGAGCGGGATGCCGGCATAGGCTGCTGCGCCCAGGGCTGCGGTTACACCCGGAACAATCTCAAAAGGGATGCCCGCAGCTTTAAGCGCCTCGCACTCTTCCCCACCGCGGCCAAAGACAAACGGGTCGCCGCCTTTGAGCCGCGCTACAACTTTGCCGTCCAGTGCCTTTTGTACCAGCAGGTTATTGATCTGCGACTGCTCGTGATTATGCGCCCCGCCGATCTTGCCGGCATAAATAAGTTCGGCATTCTTGCCGGCATGGGAGAGCAGGGAGTCGTTGGCAAGGTAGTCGTAAATGACTACCTCTGCCCTGGACAGGCAGTTCAGCCCCCTGACCGTTATCAGGCCGGGGTCGCCAGGTCCGGCACCGATCAGGTAGACATAGCCGTTATTGCTGGTCATAGGTGGTGTCCAAAGAAAAACGCCGCCGAAGCGGCGGCGTTGAGGTTATGGCGTCATTACAGTTGCTCGTTAAACGTTTTCGTCCACGCGGCCGATCTCCCGCTGATAAACCTCTTCGAGAATCTCTTTGCCGCCGTTGCGCAGGAGGCGTTCGGCCAGCTCGCAGCCGAGGTGCTCACAGGAGTCAACCGGCCCGCTGATGCTTTCTTTGAGGGTACGGGTACCGTCAACCGAAGCAATGAAGCCGGTCAGGGTCATCTGGTCGCCGTTTACCTCACCAAAAGCGGCAATTGGCACCTGGCAGCCACCTTCGCAACGCTTGAGCAGTGCGCGCTCAGCCCGTACCGCATAGCTGGTGGCAGGATGGTTGAAAAAGGCGATCGCTTCCTTTACCGGTTCGTTGCTTAAGTCGCACTCGATCCCCAGCGCTCCCTGGCCGATGGCCGGCAGGGAAAGGTCGGTGGCAAGGAGCTCCGTGACATTCTCGGTATAGCCGAGGCGGTTGAGGCCAGCCGCTGCCAGGATCACGGCGTCAAGACCTTCGGTGTCAAGCTTCTTCATCCGGGTTTCGACATTGCCGCGAATGACGACCATCTGCAGGTCGGGGCGAACCTTGAGTAGCTGGGCCTGCCGCCGCAGGGCGCTGGTGCCGACCTTCGCGCCTTGCGGCAGATCGGCGAATTTTACCCCTTTGGATATCACGGCATCACGAGGGTCTTCACGTTCGGTAATGCAGTAAAGTCCCAACCCTTCTGGGAAATCGGTTGGCACATCCTTCATGCTGTGTACGGCGATGTCGATCTCGCCGCGGAGCATTGCTTCTTCTATCTCTTTTACGAAGAGCCCCTTGCCGCCGACCTGTGCCAAAGGAACATCGAGGATTTTGTCACCAATGGTCTTGATCTTGGTGAGGGTCACTTCCATGTCCGGGTAGCGCTTCTCCAGTTCCGATTTGACCCAGTTTGCCTGCCAAAGTGCGAGTTGGCTGGCGCGGGTGCCGATGCGTAGCTGTTTTAATGCCATTATTATTCTCCTTGGTACGGCACAGGAGCTGGGCGCAAGGTGTATCCGCCAGTCGCCTGAAAGCCGATTTGTTTTTCGTTATTCTTCCAATTCTCCAAGTTCCTGCTGCCCCTCGTCCTCGGTCTGCAACTCGAACAGTGCACGCAAGGCGTCGATGTAAAGGTCGGTCCGCCCCCCCTGGCCGGCCTTTTTCAGCAGGCTGGTCGGCGGGTGCAGCAGTTTGTTCATGATTGCGTTGGTCAATCCTTCCAAACGCTTCTGACCATCCGGGGGGAGATCCTTCCAGCCGGACAGAGTCTTTTCCAGTTCGGCGCGACGGATTTCATCGAATTTGGCGCGGAGGGCAACGATCGTGGGGGTTACTTCTAGGGAGGAGAGCCATTTGAAAAACTGGCCGATCTCCTGGTTGACAATATCTTCGGCCTTTTTCGCTTCCTCGGCCCGTTGGGCCAGGTTGGCCTGGACCACTTCCTGGAGGTCGTCAACCGTATAAAGGTAGACGTTCTCAACGTCGTTCACCTTGGGGTCAATATCGCGCGGTACGGCGATGTCGATGAAGAACATCGGTTTCTGCTTGCGTCTGCGCATGACCTCTTCAAGGTCTTTGGGGCCAATGATGCAGTGTGGCGCGCCGGTCGACGAGAGGATGATGTCTGCCTTGTGCAGGTAATCGAACAGATCCTCGAACTTTACGGCCCGTCCGCCGAACTCGTCCGCAAGCCGCTCGGCCCGCTCGAAGGTACGGTTGGTGACCATAACCCCGCGGACGCCGTTGTTCAGGAAATGTTTGGCGGCAAGCTCGCACATCTCACCGGCGCCGATCAGCATGACGGTCTTGTCGTTTAGCTCATCGAAGATCTTTCTGGACAGTTCAACTGCGGCAAAAGCCACGGAAACTGCAGATGAGGCAATCTTGGTTTCCGTGCGGACTCTTTTGGCAACGGAAAACGCCTTATGCAAAAAACGGTTGAGAATGATGCCGGATGATTTGAATTCAGCGGCGTAGCCGTAAGAGGTCTTTATCTGGCCGAGGATCTGCGGTTCTCCTACCACCATGGAGTCGAGGCTTGAGGCAACCCTGAAGACGTGCCGAATCGCTTCTTCACCGTGGTGGGCGTAGAGGTGTGGATCGAGGTTTTCCAGCGAGAGGTTGTGGTAATCGGCAAGAAAGCGCTTTACCCTGGCGATGCCGCCGGCAATGTCGTGCGTGGTTACGTAAATCTCAACCCGGTTGCAGGTGGAAACAATAATCGCTTCAGTGATGTCAGGGATGTCAACAAGTGCCTTCAGTGGCTTTTCCATGTTGGTCGGCGCGAAAGCCACTTTTTCCCGGATATCAACAGAGGCGGTCTTGTGCGATAGCCCCACTACTATGATGTTCATCTGCGAAAAGTCCCCGCTTTACTTGTAGGTGTGTAATCCAGAGAGTAAGAGATTAACCCCTAAAAATGTGAAAAGGAGCACGAAAAAGCCGGCGATTGCCAGGATTGCCGCCTTGCGGCCGCGCCAGCCGGTGGTGAGGCGCCCGTGGAGCAGAGCTGCATAAACAAACCAGGTAATCAGTGACCAGGTTTCTTTCGGGTCCCAACTCCAGTAAGTTCCCCAAGCGGTTTCTGCCCAGATGGCGCCGGAAATGATTGCCAGGGTGAGCAGCGGAAAGCCGAAGGTCAGGCAGCGATAATTGATATCGTCGAGCTTGTCCAGCGAAGGGAGCTTCTGATACATGGCCCCGAGTTTTCTCTGTTTGAGGAACCGCTCCTGGATCAGGTACATGATGCCGGCGCCGAAGGCAACGGTGAAGCTGGCATAGCCAAGGAAGGCAACGACAGTGTGCACAACCAGCCATTTGCTCTTGAGTGCCGGGTTGAGCGGAGCAATCCCCATGGGGAACAGCATGGAGATGGACATCAGCACCAGAGCGATCGGAATCACAAAAGAGCCGAGAATGGTTACCTTGTATTTACGCTCGAAGACAATGAATACCCCGACAATTGCCAGGCTGAAAAAAGACAGCGATTCATGCAGATTGGTGATGGGTGTCCGTCCCCCCTCGTAGTAGCGAGCCAGGGTAAACAGGGAGTGGAGGAGAAATCCACCATAAATGACCCAGCGGGAGGCTTTTGCCAGGGCTGGTTGTGGCTTGACCAGATAGGCAAGGTAGATAATTGTGGCGGTAAGGTATAACCCAAGTGTTACGAAATAAAGAATTGCATTCATGTAGTGGTCTCTTTCCGCATTCCAAGATCATTCAGGGTGAAGCCTGGACCGCAGAGCTCCAGAAGGAGGTGTTCTACTTCTCTAAGCAATCCGTTTCTGAAGAGTTCGGGGATTGGGCTGTTTGCCAGGCTGCTTAAAATCTGCTTATTGTATCTGTGGTTATCGTTTTGAGTCAATAGCTTTTCTCTGACTTTCCCCATGAGCGCAGCAGTTTCGGCATATTCCCGGCCATAAGTTGTTGCCAGCTGTTTCCTTATTTTGCGGGACAAGGCGGGGGCTTTGCCGTTGGTGGTTACCGCAATGGTAAGATCTCCGCGCCTGACTACAGCCGGCGAATTGAACGAACTCAGTTCCGGCGCGTCTGTCACATTCACCGGAATTCCGGATGCCTCAGCCTCGCGCGCCACCTGCCGGTTGGTCTCAGGTCGGTCTGTGGCGGCGAACGCGACAGCCGCACCAGCCAGATCTCCCTCGGAGTACCCCTTTGCCAGGTAGTTTACCATGCCGTACCTGACCAGTCTTTGCAGGCAGGCCGCCAGCGATGGCGCAATAACCGTGACCTTCGCCTTGCACCTGATAAGGGGCAGGCATTTGCGTGTCGCAACCTTGCCACCTCCTACGACTACCGCAGATTTACCTTGCAGGTTGATGGCTATTGTCAGTTGAGGCATTGCGCTAGGCCTTTCCTAGTGGAGCTACCGGCACGAAGTTCATAATATATCATGTTCGCTGCCATTTTCCATGCTCTCTCCTTTCGTTACTGTCCGATAGGGAACTTGGTCTTGATTTTTCCGGGCAGTAGGATATAGTTTCTTCATAATAAACCAATCTTTCAAGGAGTAATTTTATGGCTAGTGAATTAGTTTTTGCCTTTACTGACGCTAATTTCGAGGCTGAAGTTTTGCAGAGCAATATTCCGGTAATCGTCGATTTCTGGGCTACCTGGTGTGCCCCATGCAAAGCGATAGCGCCTCTCATTGACACCATTGCCCAGGAGTATGACGGCAAGGTCAAGGTGGGCAAGGTAAATGTCGATGACAACCCCAACATCCCTTCCAAATATGGGGTGAGAGGTATTCCGACCATTATTCTCTTTAAGGATGGCAAGGTTGTGGACCAGGTCGTGGGCGCAGTTCCCAAGTCTCAGCTTGAAGCCTTAATCAAAAAGGCGCTTTAGCCAGGCGAAATGAACGGTTATCGCTTTTCAATGCTTTTTTTTATTGCTCTGGTTTTTGTGCCTCTGGTTGCCTTGGCGGCTCCTCAGAAGGGGGAGCCTGCTCCCCCTTTCAAGGTAACAAGCACTACCGGACAGCAGATTGTCTTGTCTGATTATCGAGGCAAGGTGCTGTTGCTTGAATTCTTCACTACATGGTGTTCTTCCTGTAAAGATTCGGTTTCGCATCTGGTAAAGCTTCATCAGAAATATGAAAAGCAGGGTCTGCAAGTCCTTGGCCTCAACCTGGATGATGATGGTGTCAAAATTGTCCGGGAATTCGCCACTGCCAACCGGTTGAATTATCCGGTAGCGCTTGCCGGCGAGAGCATGCAGACTGACTATGGTTTGAGGTCGGTGCCAACTCTTTATGTGATCGGCAAAAAAGGGCTCATAGCCGAAAAATTCATGGGATACAACGAAGAAGTTGAAAAACGGCTGGACCTGCTCTTGCGAAAACTCCTCTCCGAATAGTTGCCAATAGCCCCTAAGACCAAATCCGAGTTTAATGACATTTATTGAATTTTTTTGTCATGAAATTGACTTTATGGCTTGCTTTGTCATGCCTGTCTGCTGGTAATGTCTTGTAAAACCAAGACTGACAAGCGGTTATGGCTTTAGAAGCCCGGCGTTAAAAGGTTTGCATGAGATGGCACTTAATTTGCTTAAATGATTTGTCGGTCCGGCGGCCGACGGAATTCCTGAAGTCATCGAGGTAGGTAAATTGGGAGGGATGATGCATTCCTGTACACCTGAAGACATGGTCAGTGGTTGTATCGCCGAAAAACGGCCAACCCCCGGCAATCGGGCCGATGAATTTGCCGATATGGAAAAGCGTCTTGGGGAGATGACATTTATCAGCCGGTTCATGGCTGCGACAAGTGCCAGTCTCATCCCTCAGGATATTTGTGCAATCGCCGCCCGAAACCTCTATGATTTCATCCCTTACAGCAGCATTATTTTCTCGCTTTCGCCGGATTTTGACGTCGAGCCCCTGATTTTTTCTCCAGGCAAGAGGGATGGCAGCAACTGTCAGATTACCAGGGAGAACGTTGCCCCGGATCGCTTCCGGGAGTTTCAGATTGACGAACGGCTTCTGGGGGTCATTTCCATAACTTCTGATAGCGGCCAAAAAGGGGTGGACATGGTCCTTCCCGAAAAGATGGGTAAAGTCAGGGTCATATTTGACGCAGCAAGAATAGATGTGCTCCCTGCACTGTTTTCAGAAATAGCCGGTCACTTCTCCAGAGCGCTCAAGAATGCGCTGGCCCATGAAAAGGTCAAGGAGCTTGCCTCTAAGGACGGTCTTACCGGAGTATTCAACCGGCGGGTTTTTGACGAACTTCTGGCCGTTGAAATGAAGCGCAAGGAACTGAAGCCGATCTCTTTGCTATTGATCGATCTTGATGATTTCAAAAAGATCAACGACAATTATGGCCATCCTGCTGGCGACCAGGTGCTTGCGACTGTGGGGAAAATACTCAAGGAGGGGTGCCGTGGATCAGACCTGGTGGCACGTTATGGCGGAGAGGAGTTTGCCGTAATGCTTCCGACAACGGCATCTTCGGTAGCTTTTGATATTGCGCAGCGTTTAAGGTCGAGGATTGCCGGCACTGTCTTTGTTTTTGACGGCAAATCCGTCAAGCTGACGGCAAGCATCGGCATCGCCCAAGCCACTCATCGCTGCAGTGACTCTGTTGACCAGCTTGTGAGCCGCGCTGACCAGGCCCTTTACCGGGCCAAGAAAAATGGCAAGAATATGACATATATATATACCTCCAAGTCGGTGGAGATCAGCAACAAGCCGGCTGCAAGAGGCTCGCAAATGGCTTGGCTTAGAACGGCTTAATTCCTTCAATGTCAAATCGGATTTCAGGCTGCCTTTATGCGGCTTTCCCTGGCGAAGTGTTCCCTGGTGTCATCCACGCCTGATTCTGCAGATTTATTCAACAAAATCTTGTCGTTCAATTAAAGTATCCTCTTGTTAAGCCGAAACTCATTTTAAGGCAAATGATTTTATCCAAATGGCTTGGCAGAGGCTCATATCCATGTCTGAAGAGACAAACATGGCAGAACGGGTAATAAGCTACTTTGATGAAGAGTTTGAGTCGATCAGGGATCAGCTCGAATCAGGGCAGCTTCTCGATTACAAGGAGCGGGTTATTGTCAGTAGAAAGATTGATGAGGCACTGTCTCGGCTCTCGCCTTATGTGAGAAGTGAATGGCGAGCGCGTCAGGTTGTAAAAAGCGGTGAAACCTTACGAGAGCGCTTACTCTCTGTCCGGGACATTATTTCAAATCCACCAATCTGAATATAGTCGGCATCTTTTTGTTGACTTAATGAGCAGATTGCTGTATCAAATGAGTTTCGCGCGCAGGTTGATTTTCGAGTCCCCTTCGTCTAGCCAGGCCCAGGACACCGCCCTTTCACGGCGGCGACGCCGGTTCAAATCCGGCAGGGGACGCCAAATTTAAAAAGGCCACTTTTCTTCGGAAAAGTGGCCTTTTTCTTTTGGTGGTCATCGACTGTAACTGAAGCAAATCAGAAGATTTGTTAACGAATTAAAGCAACGTGATTCTTTCTATAGCACGGTAAGGCTGAAGTCTTTGGTAGCAGTGGTTGGAGTCCCCTGGCTGTCAGTCACCTTGAGAGAGAAACTGTAGCTGCCTGCTGCCGTTGGTTTGCCAGAGATATAACCTGTGGCGGAATTGAGGATGATGCCCGGAGGCAGGCTGCCTCCGGCAAGAGACCAGATGTAAGGTTTGATGCCTCCGCTGGCAATGATGCTCTTGCTGTAGCTGACACCGATGGTGGCGCTGGTTAAAGGGCTGGTCGAGGTGATTGACAAGGACCCGATAACAACATTCAATGAAAAGGCTTTGGATGCGGAAACTGACGGCACTTGATTGTCAGAGACCTTGACGGTGAAGCTGAAGCTGCCGGCCATGGTTGGGGTGCCGCTGATGGTGCCTGTTGAGGGGTTTTGGCTTAGCCCCGGCGGCAGACTGCCTGTTGCCAGTGACCAACTGTAAGGCTTGATCCCGCCTGTGGCGCTGATCGATTTGCTGGCAGAGGATCCAAGCGTTGCGTTTGAGAGGCTGGATGTGCTGATAGTGAGCGGGCCGACCGCTACGTCAATGGATAACTCTCTGGTGGCCTCAAAGGGCAAAGCCTGGCTGTCAGTCACTTTTACGGTGAAGCTGTAGTTGCCGATGCTGGTCGGGGTGCCGCTGATGTAACCGGTGGTGGCATTGAGGCCAAGGCCTGGAGGTAATGTCCCGCTTGCCAGTGACCATCTGTAAGGTTTGACTCCGCCGGTAACGGTGACCGATTTGCTGGTTGACGATCCAAGATTCGCGCCGGTGAGGCTCGTGGTGCTGATCGCAAGCGGTTGAGGCGTTATGTTCAGTGTAAATGCCTTGCTGAAGGCTGCTGCCGCAGCTTGGCTGTCTTTGGCTTTGACAGTGAAAGCGTAGCTTCCAACAATGGTCGGTGTGCCGCTTATCGTCCCGGTTGTGGCGTTGAGGGTCAGTCCGGTCGGGAGGGTTCCACTTGCCAGCGACCAGGTATATGGTTGAACTCCGCCTGTGGCGGTCAAGGTGGCTATGTAGGTCTTGGACACCGGTCCACTGAGCGGGCTGGTGGTAGTTATGGACAGCGGATAAAGATTTGGGGAGGCGCTGGCTGTGATTCCGGTGCTGATGTTGCCTGCCTTATCGGATGCGCAGAGACGGTAATAGTAGCTGGTGCCGTTGCTAAGCCCGGTGTGGCTGTAGCTGGTTGCCGTTCCACTGTAGATCGGCGTGCCGCTGCAGGTACCAGGAAAAGTTGTAGTTGATGCGTATACCTTGTAGCTTGATATGCCGCTATTGGTGTCGCTGAAACCGGACCAGGAAAGTTTCACCATGCCGTATTCGGAGGTGGCAGCTAAGCTGCCTTCGGTTGGGGCCATGGTGTCAAAAATGATGATTTTTGACGCAGTCATCTCCGGGTTGGTGGCGGCGGTGAAGGTAACGGTGAGGGGATTTTTGCCTTCAGCAAGCCCGGTAAGTGGGCAGGACCAAGTGGTGGCAGTAGGGTAATTAACTGTGCCTACAGTGGTAACGGTTGGACAGTCGATACTGACGGTGGTGCCGCTTTCCCTGGTGCCGCTGCAGGTAAGGTTCGGGGTTTTTGTCGGCGACGTTGCCGTTTTAAGGACGTTGGTTCGTTCAAAAAGGATATTTCGCTGCACAGTGGTGACAGTGCCGTTGCTTTCAGTGACGGTAACGATGATCGGGTAGAGTTTGGGCTCGGTGAAGGTAAGTGCTTGACTGAATGCGCCGGCGCTGCTGATAACCGGAGTATAGGTGTTGCCTCCAGCGGCAATGCTGACGGCGACTGGGGTGACGGCGCTGGTTACGCTCCCTTTCAGGGTCAGAGCAGCTGTGGTGGTCTCCAGGTCTTGTATAGGGGTGGTGATGGCGACGGTGGCATGCTGGCTGTCGGAGATGACGGTCCGTTTAAGAGAGTTCTTTTTGTTGTTAAGGTCGGTTACAGTGGTCTGAATGGTGTTGAAACCGGCTTTCAGGTTGACGGTGGCAGAGAAGCCGGTACCGGTTATGGCGGCCAGCTGCGGCGGGCCGCCGTTGACGGTTACCGTTACGGTAGCGGTTGGGTCAGTGATGGTGCCGGTTACCTTGTAGTAGTTCTTGTTAGTGGTGCTGTTGTCAGCCGGTGCAGATACTGAGAGGGTTGGCAGCAGTTGATCAAAGGTAACGGTGCGAGCATCGGTGGTCTGGTTCCCTGCGCTATCGGTAGCGACAGTATTGATGGTTCCATTATCGGGATCAAGGACCACTGGTGTGTTGAAGCTCCCGTCAGGGGTCACCGCCACGGGGGTGCCGTCTATGGTCAGGCTTTGCACTTGTATGTTGTCGGTGATGGTGCCGGACAGGTTGATAACAGGGTTGGTGGTGCCACTGCCACTGGCCAGGGTGGATAGGGTGATCATCGGTGCTGCCGTATCGGCAAAGGTGGCGCCAACATTGCGGGGCTCAGTCATGGCAATGGTACAGGTTGGCTGGGTACCGGTACAGGCACCGCTCCATCCTGTGAAAGCGGAGCCAGGGTCGGCCTGTGCCGTCAGTTTGACCGGTGTTCCGGTGCTGTAGGTTGCGGTACCGGTGTTGTCAGCCCAGGAAAGACTGCCGCTGTCTGTTGCGACAGTGCCTCTGCCACTGCCTGCTTTGGTGACAGTCATGCCTTGCAGGGCTGTATACGCCAAGCACTGGTCAGGTATGCCACCATACATGCCGTTACATGTCCATGACCATGGACCGCTACCAACAATTCCATTAATGCCTTGAGTGGTGTCGATAGTGCTGCCGACTGAACTGTCACAGAGATCTGTTGCTGGCGCTACGGTGAAAATACCTTTGTTGGCAGTCCCGCACCTGCCGGCTATCGGGCAGGAGGCGGTAACGAATGTCTTGTCGATTCCATCGTAGCTGCCGGCATTATTGGCAACTTTTATCCGGTAATGATATCTGGTCCCGCAGGTCAGACCTGAAACCGCAAATGATACCGGGGTGTTCAAGGCGGCTGCGTCGGCAGTTCCGGCATTGACTGTAGTGCCGTATGATGTCGAAAGCCCGTATTCAAACATGACCGTTGACGGATTATCGTTGTTGGAAGAGACCAGCCCGTTCAAGGTTGCACTTGTCGAGGCAATGGCTGATGCCTCAAGGGTGTCTCCCTTGGGAGTGAGAGCGAAACCAGGCACAACGGCGCCTTTATAGATTGCCCCTCCTGATACCCCATATACATTGGCATAAGCGGCGACGGCATCCTTGAACATGCCGTTGATGGCGGCATTTACCAGTGTCCCGTTGGCAAACCAGGAACTTCCGCCATTTACTGTTTCGAATACCCCCTGATCAGTTGCCGCCGAGATGATCCCGCTTTTTTCCGGATAGAGATACAATGCAAATACCTGTTTGCCCGGCAAGCCTATCGACACCCAAATGCTGTCTCCCGGAGCTTTTCTGAAGACTCCGTTACTGGTCCCGGCATAAACAGTATTGTCGTTGAAAGGATCTGTGGCGATCGAGATCATGTTGATTCCGGAGATTGTCCCCATGCCGTTCCAGGTGACTCCTTTGTCGTCACTTTTATAGATCTGCTCGGAGGTTTGCGCATAGATTCTTGACGGGTTGCGTTCGTCGTAGATCAGCCTGTTGACAGTGCCTGAGACCGGGGCATACGTGTCGAACAAAGGTCTGCTGCCGTTGTACAGATTTTTAAGTGAAGTATAGACCGCCGAACCAGCTGCCGCAGATGCTTCTCCTGATTGCCCAACAACTACGGCTTTTGCGGAATAAGGCCCATTGGACTTCAGGCTGGCGGTACTCGTATTAAAGCGGTTCCAGACAATGCCGGCATCCAGTGATTTGTAGACGCCGTTAGCGGTCGCGGCATAAACGGTTCCAAGAGTTTTAGGGTCGATTGCCACCGAAAACGTGGAATAAGCGGTGCAACTCGGATTATTTCTGCACCATATCGTATCCAGGTCTGAAACGGATCCGTTATGCCTGTTCCATACCAAGCCACCGTCCGACGATCTGTAGACTCCGCTTGAAGTCCCCGCAAAGATATTCTGCCCACTTACGGCAAGTGAATAAACTGTTTCTGGAAGCGTAGCGAGTTTATTCCACACGATGCCGTCAGAGATGCGAAACTGGTTCGGCCAGGCAGCGGTCAGCCAGCAGAGCGTGAAACCGAACGCCATTGCGACTGCAAAAATGCGACTCCACTTTTTTTTCATCTTCTTGCTCCTGTTTTAAAAAAAGCTATAGATGACTATTCAATGAGTGAGGCAATAGGCGGAATGCCCTAGCTGTCAGTTACCTGAGAGCGGAGACTATCACAGATTATATTATGTTGAAAATATTTTAATGTATTTGCCGGGAGGCAAAACAGGGGTAACACGTTGGGGGAATTGGTTTTTTCTTTGCTACGTGCATTGATTTTATTGAAATTGCTTCATAAGCGTCTTATTATCCCTTGGGAAATGTATGTGCCAGCAGCGATGTCAATTCCGAAGGAGGCGAGCGATGAGCATGCAGGGGGATGTCAATCGGAGGCGTTACATTATGGCGACATTGCTCGCGTTGGTTGTTGCGCTTGGGCACGGTGCGGCATTGGCTGCCAATGCCAAGCTTTCTGAGGGGCTAAGTACCTCTTATCACCAGTCTCTCGACGCAGCCTACACAGCCATTGCCAACGGCAATTCCCCGATTATTGCGGCTCAAGCCGGCACTTTCAGGGGGAGCCTGGATTTCAACCGTACCTGGGACGTCAAGCTCAAAGGCGGGCTTGATGCCAACTACGGCAGCATTGTCGGCAATACCATCATCGAAGGGGACCTTACCATCACCTCCGGGTCTGTCGAGGTTGACGCCATTAGCGTGACTTCGCCTGCGGCCAATCCGGTAAGGATCATCTACCTGCATCACAGCACCGGCAACAACGTCTGGTACGGCAGTGTCCCGGAATTCATCTCATCTTACAACAGCTCCTATAACACTGATTATCAGATAAGCGAGCGTGCTTACCCGAACAGCCCCTATCCGTGGGAAAACTACCCGTACGATTACTGGAAACTCTGGGTCGATACCACTGGAGAAACCGGTTATCAGCAGCAGGACACCCTGGACACCCTGGCCGCCAATTATGATGTCATTGTCTTCAAGCACTGTTTTCCGGTGAGCGACGTCGAAGCGAACATCGGCGCTCCTGATGTCGCCTCCAGCAGGAAGTCACTGGAGAATTACCAGTTGCAGTACAATGCCTTAAAGTCGCGACTGCATCAGTTCCCGACCAAGAAGTTTATTGTCTGGACCGGCGCTGCCCTGACCCAGGGATCAACCACGCCGGAGAATGCCGAGCGGGCCAGGCAGTTCTTCAGCTGGGTGCGGAACAGTTGGGATGAAAAAGGGGACAATATCTTTGTTTGGGATTTCTGGACCCTGGAGACCGGCGGCGGGCTGTATCTGTTGCCCGAGAATGCTGCAAGCAGCGGGGATTCCCATCCCAACGGGACGTTCTCGGCAGCGGTTGCTCCACTCATTGGCAAGCGGATCGTGGCTGTCATCGAAGGGGCCGGCGACTCAGGGAGCATCACCGGCGAGTAGCGCCGCCGAATTCACAGTAAAGAGGGTCGATTGCAGAGCATGGCAAATATCCTGATCATCTATTCGACTACTGATGGCCAAACCGGAAAAATCTGCGAGCGTTTGCGGCAGGTTATCGAGCAGCAGGGCCACCAGGTTACGGTGGTTGCCATCGCGGACCAAGCCGGGATCGACCTGGCAGCTTTCGACAAGATCGTTATCGGCGCCAGCATCCGCTATGGCAAGCATAGTCCGCAGATCAGCGCCTTTATCGAGGGGAACAGGCAGATTCTGGAGAGCAAGCCCAACGCCTTCTTCTCGGTCAATGTCGTCGCCCGAAAGCCGGAGAAAAGCAGGCCGGAGCAGAACCCTTACCTGCAGAAGTTTCTCCGGAAGATCTCCTGGCAGCCGCAACAGCTTGCCGTCTTTGCCGGCAAGATCGATTATCCCAGCTACCGGCCAATAGACCGGTTCATGATCCGCCTGATCATGTGGATGACCAAAGGCCCGACTGATCCCACCGCAGTTGTGGAGTTCACCGACTGGCAACAGGTCGAGGAGTTCGGCCGGGTCATCTGCGCTATGTAGGGGGATTGGTATTGCTGGCTGAAAGCTAGGGAGAAAAAGTATTAATCCCGGCGGCAACGCCGATGCTTTTGTAAATCCTGATCTCTTCCCACGGTTCGCTCAAGATTTCCCCAATCTCCAGGTTCTCCCAGGGGCCGTTCATGATGCCGTCATGGATTGCCCAACTCCTGCCGTGCACTGTCTGCTCCATGCCCGGCATTCGGAACGGGGTCGAACCGTCCAGCTTTTTGAACAGCTCCCCCCCTGGTTTGAATTCCCGGTCGATGGTCTGCATCATTCTCCGGCCGTTCAGGTAGTCGAAACCGTATTTTTCGTATCTCACGGCATTATCGTAGGTGAGCGGCTCGGCCATGATGATGTCCATGCCGAGCGAGTCGACGAACCGTTCGAACAGTACAAAAAATTCGCCGAACATCCTCAGGCCGCGGCTGGTCTGGTTGGGGAAAAGACCGGCCTGCATCGCCTTGATCTCTTCCGGGATGTTACGCCCGAGACGGGTGAACAGGTTATCAGCGCCCTTTTCATCGACATCGACAGCGAATCTCGGTGCCGTGGGGTCATTGATGATGCAGAACGACAGCTCCATCTGGTGGTAATGGGTTTCGGCGATATCGAGGAAAAAGGTGGTGCGGGGGGAATCGGGATCATTCCTGACCTCGATGCGGGCCAGCCCCATCCCTTCCGGAGCGATGATGGAGACTCTTTTCCGCTGGTCTGGTCCAAGAAACGTCTCCGCAGAAATATTCAGCATGGCGAACAGGCGGGGGGGGATAATCCTTGAGTAAATGGCGTCCTTGTTCCCTGCGGGCAGGGCGTTGATGTCGCGCAGGCCGGAGAGCGGTTTCCCCTCTTCGGAATAGATAGCTTTATTTCCCGGCAGCTTCGGCACACATCACTCCTGCAGCATCGATGGTTTCTGGCCCCTGTTGCTGCATCAGAACATGTTTTCGGTATGGTGGGCCAGAGGGAGGTTAATACTGACCGTTGTCCCTTCACCCGGCGTGCTGGCAAGGGTAATCGATCCACCGTGACCTTCGACAATGCCATAAGTGACAGCGAGTCCCAAGCCGGTACCGTTCTCTTTGGTCGTATAAAATGGGTCAAAGGCCCGGGCCAGCTCCTCTTCGGTCATCCCTTTGCCTTCATCGGCGATTTGCAGGGTTGCCGTGTCGCCATTGGTGATGATGGTGCCACGGATGGTGCCGTTTCCGCTCATTGCCTGGCCGGCATTAATCAGGATGTTAACCAATACCTGAATCATCTGCTGCTGATCGGCAACAATGGTGGCATCGGATTCAGGCAACACCACGGTAACATGTTTTACTGCTTCGTGGGCCCTGGCTAGTTCCACCGATTCCGCCAGCACTTTGCTCAGGCTGAGCGGCGCGGTCCGTGGTTCGTCAGACCGGGAAAATTCCAGTAGTCTCCGGGCAATGGTCGCGCAGCGCTGCGCTTCGCTGGAAACCCTCTCCAGGTCCGCTTTCCCCTGCTCGCTTGTTTCTCCCATGGCCAGCGAGGTGTGGAGCATGATCCCGGTGAGCGGATTGTTGATCTCATGGGCAATCCCGGCAGCCAGGGTGCCGAGGGAGGCGAGCCGCTCCGACCGCTCCAGCAGAACTCGTGCTGCCAGGAGTTCTCCGGTCCTTTTCTCTACCTCGTCTTCGAGCGAGGCATTGATGTCGCGCAGGCTTTCCTGCGATTTCTGCAAGGCGGCCGCCATCTGGTTGAATTCGTAGCCGGCGGCGTCAAATTCGCGGATTTTGGTGATGCCGACCCGTTCGTCGAGGCTTCCGGCAGCCATTGCCTGGGCCTTTTCCGAAAGCGAGTTGAGTGGCCCTGAGACGAATCTGCGCAGCGCCCAGAAGGTAATGCCGCAGGACAATGACCCCCAGATGAAGGCGAGCATCCAGACATTGTCCACCAGATTCGCGTAAACGGCATCCATGGCTACCAGCGGTATCTGGGTGGTGAGGATGCCGAGCGCCCGCTGCTCCTTTTTGTGATAGTGGCAGCTCTCGGTGCATTGGGGCGAGTTCGGGATGATCCGGGCGTAGGTGAGAATCCGTTCCTTGCCGGTTTTTTCGATGCGGAAACCGGCGTCCTTGACGCTGCTGGATCCTTTTTCGTGGCACAGGGCGCACTCTGCGGCGCGAATGGTATTGTTCTCGCTGTCCGAGACGCTGCTGGAGATGACCCGGCCGTTCTTGGCCAGAACCCGCACCGGGCCGCCGCTCCCCTGGAGACCGATCTCCTCGATCACCTGGTGAACGAGGACCTGGTCGTTTTTCAGCATATGGCTGCGGGTGGCCCCTAGTATGGCAAAAGCGGTGCGTTCGGCTTCGCTTACCGCCCCTTTTTGCAGGGCGGTCCGAATCTCCCTGGTGGTGAGATACCAGGCCCCGGCGGCCAGGATAACAGCTGAAATCAGGATATACAGCGCAAAGATATCGCTGATGCTTCTGACATAGGCAAACTGTTCCGGTGACGGTGTCTTTGCTCCGTTCTGTCCCTTAGTCATCACTGTTCCTTGGAATTCTCGCCAGGTGGCGGCGGATTGACTCCTCGAAGGCTGCCTGCCTGTCGCTATTGTAAACCATCGACGAACCGATTTCAGCAGCGAGTATCGCGTACTGGTATTTTTTCGGCAGACGGGAGACCCGGCGCCGGTATTTCGGCTCCTCTCGCATCACCCTGGGAAGATGGGCCAGGATGGCATTTTTGAAGAGCGGCTGCAGGGCCAGTTCCGGCCGACTCTGGAAAAAGGCGAACAGCTTGGCATAGAGGGCATTGATCTCACTGCTGAGATTGAAAGAGATGTCGGTGAAGAGCGCACCTGGCTCTTCGCGCTGGCGCTGGAGGATTATCCGCGCCTCGTCCCCTGCCCGTTTCTCCAGGATCTCCAGGACATCGGCCACGTAGCGGGTCTTGATGGCAAGAAACTCGGCCTCGGACAGCAACAGGTTGGCAATGATCTCATATGACGATGAGATTACCCCGCATTTGTTGGCAGACGAATCGCGCATGATGACCACCCCGTTGCGCTGTAGCTTGACCCTGGCTTCGGGGGTGATGAAGGAGTTGGCCCCTTCGACAATCACCCGCGCCGACGGGGTGCCGTCCGGCAGCAGAAAGTTCTGCCAGTTGCCGGCGTCGATGGTCTCGGGCCGTCCTCCGGCCGGGATAAACAGATCAGCCGGAACTGTGAACGGGAGCTCGCCGTACTGACGGGAAAAATCATCGATGGAGAGCCACTCCTCCTGCAATTCCCCCCCGGACTTGGTCACTTTTCGAAATAGCTCCCGCACCCCTTCTTTCCTGCTGTTGCTGCGGAAGAGGATGAACCCGCCATCGTGCAGCGCCAGCGGGTTGAAGCCGTCCAGATCCTGCTGCAGCACGATCTGCCTGAGCTCGTCCGGCTCAGCGCCGGCCGGATCGTACAGGGCGGCAGTGCCGTCCAGGATCAGGCGGATCGATACTTGCGGACAGCGTTCCAGCATGATCCGGATCGCGTTGCCTGCCACATCGCCGTTGGTGCCGCCAGTGAACTTTACGCTGAAGCTGTCCCTGCGGATATCGATCCCCAGCTCTTCCATGGTTATTTCGGCAAACTTGACCACCCCGGTCGAGGTAACGCCGTACTCCTTGTGATTGATCCCCACTTCCTTGCTGGAAATCACGCCGATGCCGAGCAGGTAACCCCGCTTTGCCGAGAGTCGGGCAATGGTCTCGATCATGGAGTCGTGCATGTTCTCATCCGGGCCGAGTTCAATCGGCTCGTCTTCCCGGTAATAATCGACCACCAGCGGGTGAGCGGCCACACCGTCTCTGGTGACGAAGATATCGAGAAAGGCGTTGATCACCCCGTACTGAAGCTTGTACAGCCGCCAGGTCTCTAGCTCCCGTTCCCGCTTGCGTCTCAGGTCCGAAGAGTCGAGAACCAGCACCATCTTTGAGCCGCCTTCGTAGATATCCTTGTTCTTCAGGTGCTGGGTGTGGGCCAGGACAAAGTTTTCCCGGAACAGGGTGTTGGCGCTGGTAATGAAATCGTCCGGGTCGCGGGCCAGCACGGTGCGCCAGCCCCCCCTGGCGATGTCGGAAAAGCCGATATGGTAGCCGAAGCCGAACCTGCTGAAAAAGAAGGTCACCCGGAACGGCTTGGCTGGTGGCAGATCTGCGGTTGCCTCCGGAGCCAACTCGTCGAGATACCTTGGGTTCAGCCGGAAAGCCAGCGCCTGCTTCTCCGGCACAAAGAAATTAGTTTTCAGGGTGTTGCGGATTAGGGCCAGGGTGCAGTCGAATATGGCGCGGCGGATGCCGTCCAGGTAGCGGTGGCCGGTGTTGTATTCTTTGATCGCTTCCTCTGTTTCTCCAAGCAGCCGGCTGAAATCGGCCTCGCGGTTGCTGTTGTGCGGATCGAAGCGGGTCCGGAACAGCTTCACCAGTTGCAGGGAGATTTCGGGGTGGCAATGGAAGGCACTCTGCACATCTTCCAGGCCGAAACGGTCGGGCAGGTTGTGGGCCAGGTTGGTGTGGCAGAAGGCGATGAAGGCGTTTACCAGCGAGGCGTCTTCGCCGGACATCAGGCCGGTGGTGACAAATTCGCGGTAGCAGTACGACCGGGTAGCCAGAATCTGCGAGTTGTACAGCTCCTGCTGGAGCTCGGCGAACAGGGCGGAACCGCGCTCGAACACTAGTTGGTCGCGCCGTTGCACAATGAAGGTGCCGAGAAAATAGGGATGGACCCCGTTGGATATGGTCAGGCAGTAGGCCCGGTTGACGCCGAGATTGAGCCGGTTGAACACCTCCATGATCTGGCTGAGGAAATCGGTCTGTGGCGGGTTGCCCACGGCGAAATGGACCCGCGACTCCCGCCCCTCTTCGATCAGCTCGACATCGAGGTAGACCCCGCAGTTCCGGTTACCCTGCTGCAGCAATTGCAGCACCTGGGCGACCCTGCCCGGCGCGGAATTGCGCACGTAATTCTCGTTGTTGAGCCAGATCAGGGCCAACAGCCGATCGAAGTCTTTCATGGCGAATTCGGGATAGAGCCGCTTCAATTCTTTGAGCGTTTTGCTCCTGATGGCAGGCGGGATGACCGGCTTGGCCGCAGCGCAGATCTCCTCGTTGCTCTTGCGGTCAAACTCGAAGCGCTGGATCTCCAGGGTCCGGTCATGGCTTGGCATGGCCCCTTCGGAGTGGGAGAACATGGCATAGGAGATTTCGCTCTCGCGCACGCTCTGCAGGGTCTCGTACAGGGAACCGGGGAAGTTGGCGATGGCCTGGATCAGGATCTTGTCGCGGTCGGCCAGGATCAGGCGGCGATTGCTGCGCAGGGTCCCCAGCTCCTTCTCCAGGATCGCCAGCGCTTCCGGCTCGTCCTTCATGGAGACGAAGAAATAGGGGTTCATCTGCGCCTTGAGCCAGGCTCGGTTGGCAGTGCGCGGAGAGGCGGGTAGCAGAGCGGTCCCTTGAGGGGTCATGGTCGGTCACTCCTTGGAGAAGTACAAGCTCAAGAGAAAATCTACCGTAGATGGGAGAATTTGCCAGCGCTGGAAGGGTAATACATTTGTGAACCGAAAACAACAGCCGGAATAGCGGCGGCTGCCAGCCTCATTGCCTTACTGACAGCGCGGAGAAACGATCCTTACTAAGTATATAATCTAATAGTTTACTTTCAGGTTTTTTGATAACTGGTAAACTGTTTACAATAGTCTGGATTCTGTAAGCGAAAGTGAGAATCTGCGAAGGAAAAGCTATGATCACCGAGCGCAAACATACGCAAGAGGCGCTGGCCGAGAGCGAGCAGCGTGTCCGGCGTAAGCTGGAGAACATCATCGCTCCGGAAGACATCGCCGATCTGGACCTTGCCGACATCATCGACGCCCCGGCGCTCCAGGCCCTGGTCGATGATTTTCATCAGCTTACCGGCATGCCGATGGGATTGATCGATCTCAAGGGGCAGGTGCTGGCCGGGGTGGGGTGGCAGGATGTCTGTACCAAGTTTCACCGGGTCAATCCCGACTCTTACCGCAATTGTCTTGAGAGCGACATCCAGCTTTCGGCCGGCATCCCCCATGGCGAGTACAAGGTTTACAAGTGCCGAAACAACATGTGGGACGTGGCAACGCCGGTCATGGTGGGCGACCGGCAGTTGGGCAACCTGTTCATGGGGCAGTTCTTCTTTGAGGACGAGCAGCCGGATTACGGATTTTTCCGGGCGCAGGCCGCCAGGTTCGGGTTCGATGAGCAGGCGTATATCGCGGCCCTCGAAGCTGTGCCCAGGCTGAGCCGGGAGACGCTGCACACCAGCATGAACTTCTTCATGAAGCTGGCCGACAATCTTTCCCGGCAGGGGTACAGCAACCTGAAGCTGGCTCGCTCCCTGGCGGAACGGGATGCCCTGATGGCGTCGCTTCGGGAGAGAGAGCAGGAGAAGGAAACCGCGGTGGTCTTTCTCCGTCTTGTCAACGAGAGCCAGGGGTCCAGAGAACTGATCCGGGCAGCGACATTGTTCTTTCAGGAATATTCCGGGTGTGAGGCGGTCGGAATCAGGTTGCGCGACGGGGACGACTATCCTTACTACGAGACCCGCGGCTTTACACCGGAGTTTGTCGAGAGCGAGAACCGGTTGTGCGATTACGACGAGACCGGGAGCGCTGTCCGCGACGATAACGGCAACCCGCTCATCGCCTGCATGTGCGGCAATGTGATCTGCCGCCGCTTCGATCCGGTCAAACCATTCTTTACGGCAAACGGGAGCTTCTGGAGCAACAGTACCTCGGAACTGCTCGCCTCCACCTCGGAGGCGGACCGGCAGTCCCGCACCCGCAACCGCTGCAACGGCGAGGGGTACGAGTCCGTGGCCCTGATTCCGCTGCGCCAGGGCGAGGAGCGCCAGGGGCTTCTCCAGTTGAATGACCGGCGAAAGGGGCGTTTTACTCCTGAGACAATTGCCCTGTGGGAGCGGTTGGCAGACTATCTTGCCGTGGCCCTGGCAAAGTTCCGCACCGAGGAAACGCTTGCTGCTGCCAAGGAAACGCTGGAAATTGAGCGAGACATCCTGCAGGCCATCATGAACGGAGCGAAGAACTCCCACCTGATCTACCTCGACCGTAATTTCAACTTCGTGCATGTCAACGAAACCTATGCGCGAACCTGCGGCTATCGGCCCGAGGAGATGATCGGCAGGAACCACTTTTGCCTCTACCCTAACGCGGAAAACGAGGCGATCTTTGCCTGCGTACGCGATTCCGGCGAGCCGGTGGCGTTTCGCGACAAGCCGTTCGAGTTTCCCGATCAGCCGGAACGTGGCGTCACCTATTGGGACTGGACCCTCACGCCGATCAAGGACCTGTCAGGCCAGGTCGCCGGGCTGGTTTTCTCGCTCTATGAAACAACGGAGCTGAAGCGGGCCGGGGAGGAGATTCGGCGACGCTCCGAGGAACTGCGCGCCACGAACGAGGAGCTGAGCCGCTTCAACGAGGCATCGGTGGGGCGCGAACTGCGCATGATCGAGCTGAAGAAGGAGATCAACGAGCTCTGCCGGCAGGCAGGACTGCCGCCGCGTCATCAGCTGGATTTCGAGGAGGGAGATTGATGAAGCGTCACGCTCCCGCCTCACCCCGCAGAGATCGATACTTCATCCGGCTCATGGCTGTTGCAATGGCTCTGGCGATGGGCGCCTGTTGCTGCGCCTGTTCCAGGACGGACCGCACTCCTGCCGGGCCAACAGAAAAAATCACCCTCGCCTATGGTGTCCAGCCCGAGTCAGCCCTTGCCCAGGTCGCAGAAGCGCGGGGCTATTATCGCCAAGAGGGACTGGGCACGACGATTCACCTGCACCCTTACGGGAAAAGGGCGCTTGCGGACCTGCTGGCGGGAAAGGCGGACTTTGCCACGGTCGCCGAACCACCGGTCATGTTTGCCATCATGAATGGGGAGAAAATAGCGGTCATCGCGACCATTTATACGTCCACCCTGGGGCACGCCATCCTGGCGAGGAAGGACCGGGGGATTTCCTCGTTCCGAGACCTAGCGGGAAAGAAGATTGCCGCGACTTTGGGGACAACCGCCCATTTTTTCGTGGACACCATACTGGTTACCCATGGCATTGCCCGGAAAGATGTCGAGGTCGTTGACCTGAAGGCAGAGGAAATTCCCGACGCCCTGGTGCGGGGCGATATCGATGCCGTTGCCACGTTTTCGCCCTACCTGGAATTGACGCACAAAAAGCTGGGCGATCGGGTAATCATCTTCAGTGACAGGGACGTCTACCGGTATACCTACAATGTTGTCGCTACGCAGGATTTTATCCGCAAGAACCCGGCTAAGGTCAGGAAGATGCTTCGCGCCCTGGTCAGGGCCGAGGAATTTGCCCGGGAACATCCGGAGGCGGCACAAAAAATCGTGGCCAATTTCAGCGGGATCGAGTTCGCCACGCTCCGCGATACCTGGCCCAACGCCCGATTCACTGTAAGCCTCGATCAGTCGCTGCTGCTGGCACTGGAAGACGAATCGAGGTGGGCGGTCAACAGCGGGCTGATACCTCAACGGGATATCCCCAATTACCTCGATTTTATTTACTTTGACGGTCTCCGATCGGTCAAACCGGAAGCAGTAAGGATTTTACGGTAGGGGCAAGGCGCAACCATGCGGATCAAAAACAGACTGCAACTTAATGCTGCCGTTTCGGTGTTGACGGCTCTGGTCATCTGTCTCATGCTGGGTTTCATGCTCGTGCGCATCAACATGCTCAATGCAAGCGCGCAGATCGCCGGCGAAAACGTGGTAAATGCCCTTGAAAGGGTCACGCTAAGGAACGACTACATCCGGAACAACAGTGCTCGGGCAAAAGAGCAGTGGTTTGTAAAGCATGAGCAGATGGGCAGACTCCTCAAGTTGGCCGCGGAAACTTTCCGGGATGCCGAGGACAGGAAAATAATCGCCGAGTGCATAATAAATCAGGATTCGATCGGGAAAATCTTCTCGGCCATTGTGGCAAACCGGGAAATGCCGGGTACTAACCGGGGCTCGGCCGCCATGTCGCAGGAGGTGGAACAGAGGCTGATCAGCCAGCTGAACATGCGGGTCTATGACGAAGTCATCTATGGTCGCCAGTTGCTGGAGTCGAGCCGGGAGGCCCGGGCTTCCGCCCTCCGGCGGGCAGCTGGTGCAATCATCGGTCTGCTGGCAATCGTCATGATCTCGACCCTGGTCAGTTCATGGACCATGAACCGGGCGATCTCCGGTCGCATGATGCGTTTACGCAACGGCGCCGCCATTATTGGCGGAGGCGACCTTGATCATCGTATCGACATCAGGGGTGATGACGAGTTTGTCGAGCTCGCGGCATCATTCAATAGCATGACCGAGAAGTTGCGCGGCTCTTATGATGACCTCAAAAGAGAGATCGAAGAGCGCAAACTTACGGAGCAGCAGCTTTCTTACGCTACCCAGCGTTTGCAGGCACTGATGGAAGCGGTTCCGGTCGGCATCAGCTTTTCCGACGATGTCACGTGCCAGAGCATCACCGGCAATCCCGTAGCGCTTACTCAGTTCGAGATATCGTCACAGGACAATCTGTCCGCATCAGCGCCCGACGCCGAAGCACCGGGCCGCCAGGTGCGATTCTTCATGGGCGGCAGAGAGATCTCCGACGCCGAGTTACCGTTGCAGCGGGCTGTCGCAAAAAACATGGTAATCCCAACGATGGAGCTGGAGGTGCTGATGCCGAGTGGCCGGCGCTGGTTTGCCGATGCCTCCGGTGCACCGGTGCGCGATGCGCAAGGCAACGTCATCGGCGGGATCGCAGTGACAGTGGACATCACTGAGCGTAAACGGGCCGAGTCAGCGCTACAGGAAAATGAGGCGCGACTGCGCCTGGCCCAGGAGAGCGCACATGTAGGGATCTGGGACTGGAAGGTCGAAACCGGGGAGGTGGATTTCACGCCGGAGCTCAACAGGCTGTACGGTCTGGCTCCTGGGACCATCAGGACATATCAGGATTGGCGTGAACGGGTGCATCCGGCAGACATCGGAGGAATCGAGGCAGTACGTGATGAAGCCATTGCGAAGCACGAACCGTTTGATCTTGAATTTCGCGGACGACACTCTTCCGGAGAGTATCGCTGGATATCCACAAAGGGTGGAGCGATTTACAATGAAGCGGGCAGTGCTGTTCGTGTGCTGGGTGTCAATATCGACATCACCGAACGCAAGCAGGCTGAGGAAGCGCTACGCCAGGCAATGGTGGAACAGGAGGCGATCTTAGAGTCCGTTCCGCTCCTCATTTCCCTGCATGGTCGCGACGGAGCTTGGCTCAAAGTCAACCCGGCCGTGGTTAAACTGTTCGGCCTAGATCCCGTTTCGGCCTCACGCGAGGAGATTGCCAACAGGCTGCAAGCCCGGTTTCCGGACGGCACCCCTCTCACCGAGAAGAACATGCCCTCCTCGCGAGCGCTCCAAGGTGAATTAGTTCGCAATGTAGAGTATGTCATCACGGATTCCGAGGGGACAGACCATGTTCTCATGATCAATGCGGTACCGCTTCAAAAAGACGGGAACGTATATGGAATGGTCTTATCTCAGACAGACATCACTGATCTCAAACTGGCCGAGAAGGCGCTGCGGGAGAGCGAGGAGCGCAAGCGCATGGTTCTCGAAGCCAGTGAGATCGGAACCTTCGAGGTTGACCTCCAAACCGGCGAAGGGCGCTGGAACAATGTCGAGTACGCATTGCTGGGGCTTGAACCGGGTGACGCTCCAGGCAGTCCGGAACGCTTTTTCCAGTATGTTCACCCCGATGACGTCGGTTTGTTGACGTCCAACTGGGAGAACGCCCTGCGGAGCGGAGAGTTGGACGCGGAGTTTCGCATTGTGCGTGCCGACGGCCAGGAGCGCTGGCTGGCGGGCAAGGGGCGGTTCCTCTACGAAAGCGGGGGCGATAACCGACCCTTACAGTTTCTGGGGGTGAACTTTGACATTACCGCCCGCAAACAGGCTGAAGAGGCGCTGCTTCTCAAATACTCCGAGTTGGAGACGGCCACTAAACTGGCGGAAGACAAAAGGCTCCGGTTGGCAGCCATGATGGAAGCCTTGCCCATAGGTGTAGCCATAACCGATGCCTGGGGCGGCTCAGTCCAGTCAAACGACGCATTTGAACGGATTTGGGCCGGACCGCGACCGGAAACCCATAGCATTGAGGACTATACCAAATACCAGGCATGGTGGGCCGATACCGGCAAGCCTGTTGAACCGGAGGAATGGGCGTCCGCCCTTGCCGTCATAACCGGTAGGGGCGTAACCGGGCAGTTGCTGAAGATTCAGCGGTTCGACGGTTCCGAGGCCTTTGTCATCAACAGCGCCTCCCCGATCCGGGACGCCGAAGGCGCTATTGCCGGCTGCGCCGTGGCCGTTCAGGATATAACGGAGCTGAAACGGGCTGAGCAGCAGATTAGCGGCCAACTGGAGGAACTCCGCATCCTGAACGAGGATCTGAAGCTCTTTAACAAATCCTTTGTGAGTCGGGAATTTCGCATGATCGAATTGAAAAAGGAGATAAACGAACTCTGTGCGCAGAATGGCGAACAGCCGCGCTATCCGCTTGAGTTTGAAATGAGTGATGACGTGGAGTAGTTACTATAAACATAAGTTTTCGCTGGTATATATGGAAGGAGTTTGAGTCATGGCAACCAAAAAGAAAACCGAAGCTCTGATGAAATGTCCGACCGGGATCAAGGGGCTGGACGAGATCACCGGCGGCGGCCTCCCGCAGGGACGGCCGACCCTGATCTGCGGCGGCACCGGCTGCGGCAAGACCCTGCTGGCCATGGAGTTTCTGATCCGCGGGGCGACCGAATTCGGCGAACCGGGCGTCTACATGTCGTTTGAGGAAAAGTCCGAGGAGCTTGCCAAAAACTTCGCTTCCCTTGGATTCGATCTGGATGATCTTGCAGTTCGCAAGAAGATTGCCATCGATTACGTGCACATCGAGCGGAGCGAGATCGAGGAGACCGGCGAGTACGATCTGGAGGGGCTCTTTATCCGCCTCGGCCACGCTATCGACTCCATCGGCGCCAAACGGGTGGCCATCGATACGGTCGAGGCACTCTTTTCCGGATTTGCCAACGAGGTGATCCTGCGGGCGGAACTACGCCGCCTCTTCGGTTTCCTCAAGTCGAAAGGGGTCACTGCCGTCATTACCGGCGAGCAGGGGGAAAAGTCATTGACCCGCTTTGGCCTGGAGGAGTATGTGGCCGACTGCGTGATCTTCCTGAGTCACAAGGTGGACCAGCAGATCGCCACGCGCCGACTGCGGATCGTTAAATACCGCGGCTCGGCCCACGGCACCAACGAGTACCCGTTCCTGATCGACGAGCAGGGGTTCTCAGTCATGCCGATCTCGTCCATCGGCCTCGACCATGCTGCCTCCGTTGAGCGGGTTTCCTCCGGTATAGCGCGCCTCGATACCATGCTGGGTGGGAAAGGTTACTACCGGGGGAGCAGCGTCCTGGTCACCGGCACCGCCGGGACCGGCAAGTCGAGCATGGCCGCCCACTTCGTCGATGCCGCCTGCCGGCGTGGCGAGCGCTGCCTCTACTTTGCCTTCGAGGAATCCCGCAACCAGATCATCCGCAACATGCGCTCCATTGGCATCAACCTTGAGCAGTGGGTGAACAAGGGTCTTTTGGAATTCCGCAACTCTCGCCCGACCATGTACGGCCTGGAGATGCACCTGGTCACCATGCACAAGGCGATTGAAAGTTTCAAACCGGCCATCGTCGTGGTTGATCCGATCTCCAACCTGGTGGCTGCGGCGAGCGACCTGGAGGTTAAGTCCATGCTCTCCCGGCTGATCGACTTCCTGAAGATGAAGGGGATCACCGCTTTCTGCACCGACCTTACCTCTGTCGGCGGGAGCCTGGAGCGTACCGACGTGGGGATCTCGTCGCTCATGGACACCTGGCTCCTGCTGCAGGCCATCGAGGGGAGTGGCGAACGCAACAGAGGCCTGTACATCCTCAAGTCCCGCGGCATGGAACACTCCAACCAGGTCAGGGAATTCCGCCTGTCCGACAGCGGTGCCCTGCTCATAGATGTCTATGTCGGCGCCGGCGGAGTGCTGACCGGCGCGGGCCGGGTAGCCCAAGAGGCGAAGGAAAGGGCCGAGACCCTGGAGCGGGACCAGGATATCGAGGCTAAGCAGCGCGACATCGAACGGAAGAAGGCGGTGATCGAAGCGAAGATTAAGGCACTCCGTACTGAATTCGAAGCGGAGAGGGATGAGTTGGAGCGGGCCATCGCCCGTGAAAAAATTCACCAAAAGGCCCTTGACGAAGATACCCGTTCAATGGCGCGGGCGCGAATGTCGGACGATCTTGCGCCAGAAAAGGTGAGCATTGCCAAGGCTGGGAAGAGAGGGCGCAGATGACAAGCGAAATAGAGTCAAAGGCGCCGAGCAAGATCAAGGCAGAAAATGGAGAAGAGCACTATCAGTTGAAGCTTTACGTCGCAGGCCAGACACCCAAATCCATTGCCGCCTTCGACAACCTGAAGCGGATCTGCGAAGAATACCTGAAAGGGAAATTTAGTATCGAGGTGATTGACCTGTTGGTGAACCCGCAACTGGCCAAGGGGGACCAGATCCTGGCCCTGCCGACCCTGGTGCGCAAGCTCCCCGAACCGATCAAGAAGATTATCGGCGATCTCTCAAATACCGAACGGGTGTTGGTTGGCTTGGACCTGAAACCGAGATGAAAAAGGAATTGTTATGTCTCCCAAAATGACCAAAACAGCATTGGAGACCATTGAAGCTGCGAGCCGCGACTCCGGCAGCCAGCCATATATCCTGCGGCTCTACATCGCCGGGCTCACCCCGCGTTCCCAGGAGGCGGTTCGCATTATCACCGGGATCTGCGAGGAGCATCTGGCGGGACGCTACAACCTTGAGGTAATCGACCTCTACCAGAACCCGGTGCTGGCCAAGGGGGAGCAGATAATTGCCGCCCCTACCCTGATCAAGAAACTGCCGCTGCCGCTGCGCAAGATCATCGGCAATATGGCCGACAAGGACAAGGTCCTGGTGGGGCTGGATCTGCGGCCAAAAACCGATGGGCACGGCAAGGTATGATATGACGATGAAACATGGGGACAACAGGACCAGGGAGGAGTTGCAGGGCGAGATCGAACAGCTTCGCTACCGGCTCGACGAGGCCGAGCAGACCTTGGAGGCCATCCGCAGCGGCGAAGTTGACGCCCTGGTCGTGGCCGGGCCCCATGGCGACCAGATCTTCTCCCTTACCGGCTCCGAGCGCATCTACCGCCAGATTATCGAGACCATGAACGAGGGCGCCCTGACTGTGACCATCGACGGCACCATCCTCTTCTGCAACCAGCGCTTCTGCAGCTTGCTACAGTATCCAATGGCAGAGATCATCGGCCGGAATTGTGCAGATTTCGCGCCCCCCTCAGGACTACCGCAGCTGAAGGCGTTACTGGACAATGCCCAATCCGGGCCGGCGCAACAGTTTTTCCATCTCTGGGCTGCCGTTGGCCCTCCTGTACCGGTTAATATTGCCGCCAGCATGCTCGTGACGGAAACCGAGAACAGCATCTGCCTGGTAGTCTCGGATCTGACTGAACTGGAAAGGCAAGCAAATTCCATCTATGATTTGCTCCGAGAGAAACATATCCTGGAGGTGCATCAGACCGAGTTGAACGCCAGTAACGAAGAGTTGCGGGACTCGCAACGAGCGGCCCTGAATCTCGTCGAGGACGTCGAAATTGCCCGGCGAAAGGTCGAGGAGGCAAACAAGGAGCTGCGGCGGGAAATACTGGTACGCAAACAGGCCGAGGAGGAGTTGCGCAAACGAGAGCGTCTCTTTCAGGACGTCATCGATGGCAGCCCTTCCCCCATCTTCCTCAAGGACCGCGAGGGAAGGTTCATTACCATCAACGCGTCGTTGGAGATCTTGCTGGGCCGCTCGCGGGAAGAGATACAAGGCAAGACAGACTATGACATTGCCACCAAGGAAGTCGCCGACTACTGGCGGATTAACGATCAGCAGGTGATGGCAACAGGCAAGGCCATCCAGATCGAGGAAGTGGCGGATCTTCCGGATGGACACCATGTGTTTCTGGCCAACAAGTTCCCACTGGTGGATAGTGATGGCCACATATACGGTGTCGGCGGCATCTCACACGACATCACCGACCGCAAGCAGGCCGAGGAATTGATCAAGAAGTCGTTGGCAGAGAAGGAGGTGTTGCTGCGGGAGATCCACCACCGGGTGAAGAACAACCTCCAGGTCATCTCCAGCCTGGTCAGCCTGCAGGCCGATACCCTGGCCGACGAGAGCCTGGCCGCGGTGTTCGGCGACGTACGCGACCGGGTCCGCTCTATGGCGCTGGTCCACGAGAAACTGTACCAGACGGGCGACCTGGCAAAAGTGAACTTTGGCGACTACGCCGCCAGTCTCTTGAACTATCTTTGGCGCTCCCACGGCGCACTGGCCGAGAAGGCGCGGCTTAACCTCGCGGTCGCGCCCGTGGCGCTGCCGATCGAGGCAGCAGTGCCGTGCGGGTTGATCCTGAACGAACTGGCCGGTAACGCCCTCAAACACGCCTTTCCCGATAACAGGAGCGGCGAAGTGTCGGTAGGGCTGGATCAAGATCAGGTTACCGCTGAGGTGTGCCTTTGGGTGCGCGACAACGGTGTCGGCCTGCCGGCGGATACGGACTGGCGTCAATCCCGCTCGCTGGGGCTGCGACTGGTGCAGATGCTGGCTGGCCAGCTGCGCGGTTCGGTGGAAACGGGTACCGGTCCCGGCACCGAATTCAGGATCACCTTCCCCCTGAAAGGGGTTTCATTGTGAGCAAAATTGCCATTCTGATCGTCGAAGATGAAGCCATCGTCGCTGCCGACCTGGCTGCAAAAGTCCGGCAACTGGGCTATGAGGTTGCCGGCACGACCGCGACTGGCGAGGAAGCGGTCGAGCTCGCCTGCCGCCAGCGGCCGGCGCTGGTGTTGATGGATATTCGCCTGGCCGGTGCCATGGACGGTATCACGGCAGCAGAGCAAATTCATCGCGAGTGTCATTTGCCGGTACTGTTCCTGACGGCGCACTCTGACATGGGCACAGTTGAGCGCGCCCGACAGGCGGAAGCGTTCGGCTATCTCCTCAAGCCGTTCGACGAGCGCGATCTGCGCATTCAAATCGAGATGGCCTTATATAAACACACCGCGGAGCAGCAGCTGCGCGAACGTAAGGAACAGCTGACCGGAATCAACCAGATCCTGCAGGCTGCCTTGGCCTGTGCGACCGAGGAAGAGCTTGGTACCGCTTGTCTGGAGGTTGCCGAAAAAATCACCCAAAGCAAATTCGGGTTCATCGGCGAGATCAACGAGAGCGGCCTGGAGGTCATCGCCATCAGTAACCCCGGCTGGGACGCCTGCAACGTCCTCGACAGTGGGGAAAATCGCCGGCAACCGGGTAATTTCAAGATTCACGGCATCTATGGGCGGGTTCTCCTGGCTGGCAAGAGCCTGTTCACCAACGCTTCTGCCCGGCATCCGGACAGCATCGGTCTCCCCCCGGGCCATCCCCCGCTGGCATCTTTCCTGGGCGTGCCGCTGCTGCGTGAAGGGCGGACCATTGGCATGCTTGCGGTGGGCAATCGGGACGGGGGCTATGCCCAGGCGGAGCAGGACGCGCTCGAAGCGTTGGCCCCGTCGATTGTGGAAGCTTTCCTGCGCAAGCGGGCGGAGGAGGGAATCCGGAAGACCGCCGCTGACCTGCAGACCGTCAACAGCAAACTCCTCGAATCGCGCCGGGCCGCGCTCAATATGATGGAAGACGCCCTTGCTGCCCGGCAGCAAGCCGAGGAGACGAGTTTCGAATTGCAACGGGAGATCAGCCAACGGAAGCGGGCCGAAGAGTTGCTGCGGTTGGCCTACGACGACCTGGAACAGCGAGTGCGGGAAAGAACGGAGGACCTGGCAACGACTGTGGAAACCCTGTTGGGGGAAATTGCCGAACGGGAGCGGGCAGAACGCAGCCTTAAACGTCTCAACCGGCTCTACGAAGTGTTGAGCGAAACCAACCAAGCGATCGTTCGCGTTGTTGATCACGAGTCCTTGTTCCGTGATTTCTGTCGCATCGCTGTGGAGCATGGCGGCTTCATCCTGTCCTGGGTGGGGCTGGTGGATGAAGAAACAGGCCAGGTGCGGATTGTGGCGGCCAACGGCGCCACCGCCTATCTGGACGAGATCCGGATCACGGTCAATAATGAACCGACCGGGGAAGGCCCCACCGGCATCGCTATCCGCCAGGGGAGCTACTGCATCTGTAACGACTTCCAGAACGACCCATGCACCCAGCCCTGGCATGAACAGGGTAAGGTCCATGGCATTCGTGCCTCGGCGTCTGTGGCCCTGAAGGAGGGGGAGCGGGTGGTTGGCGCTCTCACACTGTATTCCGGCGAAAAGGACTTTTTTGACCGGCAGCATGTGGCTCTGCTCAAACAGATGGGAGCGGATATCTCTTTTGCCCTCGACAATTTCACTCGGGAGCATCGCCGCCTGAAGACCGAGCAGTCCCTGCGTGAGGAGACTCTGGAACGGCTGCGCACCTTGGAGGAGTTGCGGGAAAAGGAACAGATGCTCATCCAACAGAGCCGCCTGGCAGCAATGGGGGAGATGATCAACAATATTGCCCATCAGTGGCGCCAGCCGTTGAATGTCATGGGCCTGATAGTGCAACAGATGCAACTGTATTATGAAGTGGGCACATTCAGCAAAGAATTCCTGGATGCAAGCGTGGTGAAATCGATGGATTTAATCAACCACATGTCTCATACCATAGATGATTTTAGGGATTTCTTTAAACCGGACAAGGATAAGGGTGAATTCAGAGTCAAAGAGGTGATTTCGAAAACATTGACTCTGATTGAGGATGGGCTCATGAATCAGGAGATCGCCATTGATTTCCAATGTAATGCTGATCCGAAAATAGATGGTTATGCGAACGAATATTCCCAGGTGTTGCTCAATATTTTGATGAACGCCAGGGATGCCTTAATGGAGCAAGGTCCGAAAAACGCCCAGATTACAGTAACCGTCGATGTTGAAGCCGATAAGTCAGTGGTGACCATTGCCGATAATGCCGGCGGCATACCAGAGGAAAATCTGTTCAAGATCTTCGAGCCCTATTTCACCACGAAAGGGCCGGACAAGGGTACTGGCGTGGGTTTGTTCATGTCGAAAACCATCATAGAAAAAAATATGGCTGGCCGTCTCACAGTGCGAAACAATGATGGTGGCGCTGAATTTCGGATAGAGGTTTGAGTTAATACTGCTTATTGAAGCACCTTGGCGACTGTCAGCTATTGCAGTTGCGGCGAGGCGAGGGTGCCGCGGATGGGGATCAGGTAGTTCCCCGGCGAGACGGTGTATTTGGCAAGCAGCAGAAAGACGAACTTCTGGCTCTCCAGAAATTCGGGTTTGGGCATCAGCTCCACTTTCAGGTTGAGCGGGGTGGCGGCCGGCTGGTACCCTGCCGGGAAATCGCCGCTCAGCCGCACATAAAGGCCGTCCCCCTTGAGGGTGACGCTTTCAAGATTAACTTTCCCCTCCTTGATCCGCAACATCCCCTGCATGGTCTTGTATGAGGCGTCCGGCAACTGGGTGCCGCTGATGGTTACCCCTTTCAGGTCGAGATCGCGCGCCTCGATCTGCAGTGCTCCTTTGGCTCCCTTTCCCTGCCCGGCCACCTCGCCCTTGATTCGCAAATCGCCCTTTGCCTGGGCTCCGGCAACCGTCTTGAAGAACGGGATCGCCTCCAGCCGGATATTGCTACAGGAGAGATTAAGTCGCCCCTTGCGAGTCAATTCAGCTTCACTCTCGATGGTTCCGGTGCCGATTGTTGCCTTGGCCGAAGCGACCACCCGCCCGAGGAACAGCGGCAAAAGCCTAAGCCGCAGCTCAAGGCGGTCAAATGACAGCAACTCACCACTCTGGCCCGAGAGCGAGAACCCTTTGGCGTTAATTCCCAAGGGAAACGCCTTGCCAAAAGAGCTTGCGGTGATGGTCAGACCGTAGGGGGCAAGGGCCCTGGCTGCCAGTCGTTGCAGTTCGGCTGCCGGCACGAACATGATGGTCAGGCAGAGAAAGAGCAGCAGGCCGGCGATGCTTGCCGCAAAGGGCTTGAACCAGGAGGGAAAGCGGTTCATTTTGCTGCCGGGCCCTTCCTGAGGGCTACTGTCAGAGAGAGATCCAGGCGCGACGGGTCATCAAAGCGGGTCTTGAACAGCGCTTTTCTGACTGTAACCGGTTTGGCGCCGTATTCGAGTCGGTACAGCAGGTTGACCGCTTCATTCGCTGTCAGCGCATCGATCCTGATGTCGGCAAGCTCTTCGACAAACCCGGCCCGTTCCTCAGATTTCAGCGGTTTCACCTGGAGCGCTTTCCCCTTGATGCCGATCTCTTCAATGAGTTTGGCCGGCGAATCGTCCGGGCGCACCGCTGCCTGCAGGTTCAAGGCCCGCTGGGAAATCGAGGCCGCTTCCTTGTAGCGCTGCTTTAGTACCAGCATTTCCGCGATATCGGCCTCTCCGGCAGTGCGTTTTCTTTCCAGCTTTTTCACCTGGTCATTGGCATACGAGTAGAGCAGGCCCAGCGCCAGGAGGCTTGCCAGGCCGATACCCAAACGGAGGCGGACCCGCGGATCCAGATCTGCGAAGCGGGCAACCATCTGCTTAATGGCATTCATCAGTTACCCTCCTTCATGGCGCCGCGGAACACGAACGAGACCGTTCCGTCGCTCTTGGATTTGATCTCGGAGATCTCGGCAGTGGCCAGAGCCTTGGCTGCCCGGCTTTTGAAGTCGTTGACCGATTTGGCATCCCCCTTGAGCCGCAGGTTCACCCCTTCAATTTCGGTTTCATAGAACCCCGAGACCTCGTCACCCTTGAGCTCTGCCAGCTTCTTCAGGGCAGGAAGCACCCGTTGCGAGCCGCCGCTCCCGGAAAGGCGCCTGATTTCGGAGCGAACCTCGCCGACGGCATCCGGCGATTTTTTCCGGGACGGGAAAATCTCGCGGTAGGAGGTGGTTATTGAGGCATCGAGCGAGGCGAGGTCGCGGCGTACCAGGAAATATCTCAAGCCTACCTCGGCAAAGAGGAGCAGTACCAGCGAGGCAGCCAGGATGGCGGTGAGCCTCAGGCGGCGGAGGTTTTTTTCCTGACCGGCAGTGTAGGCCAGCGAGCCGCTCCGGAAATTGACGATTGTCCCTGCAGCGCAGGCGCTGGCCACGGCATAGGCCCCGGCCATGTCTCTGGCGGCCATGACGTCACCGCCAAAGGCATCCAGGTGCTCTGCAGTCAGGGGCAACTGGTCGGTGCGGCCTGTTTCGTCGCCGATCCTGAAAATCCCGGGGACCGCGGAGTTGTTGGCGATCTCAAAGGCCGACACTGTGCGCGAGAGCTCCCGGTCATCCTGTGAAGCCGGTAGCGCCCTGACCTGCAGGGGGCCGGCAACGGTGCCGATCATCAGGGCATTGCCGTCGGTGACCACTGAGGGGGTATCTGCATCCTGGGGGAGGAGATAGTTCCAGTGGAGCATGGAGCAGGTGACAATTTCCGGTTCAACCCCGGCTGCGGCCAGCTCCTCGATGAACGGACCAATGCTGCTCTTGCGGCTCCAGACGGCCAGCAACGAGCCGGTAGCCAGCGGCAGGCCGTCAAAAGTCATCTCTTCAGCCGGTACCGCCATTTCTCCGCCGAGTTCCATGGGGAGAATCTCTCTCAGGGTCCGGCGGTCGGTGACCGGCAGGCTGAGCTGGCGCGCATGCACCAGCGCAGGAGGGATGGCAACAATGACCTTCTCTCCGGGCTCGGGCTGATCAAAGCCACTGAGCAGCTCGCGGTATACCCCTGACTCCGGGACCGGCCTGCGCACACCCTGCAGGAAAGTGAAAGTCTTGCGCCTTAGTGAGAACCGGGCAATTACGGCATCACGTCCGGTGAATTGAATGATGAGATAGGTCATTTGCTATGCCCTCTTGAAGACCGCAGAACCGATTGCAAGATCGATGGCAAAGCCATCCCCTTAATACTCCCGCCAATAAAGAACCTGTGGCTTGGCACTGCCAAGCCGGACTACCGCCTCGATGGTCCGGCCGACATCTTGGACCCGCCCCTCGCTGCGGAGCCGGTACGTATTTCCTTTGACGCTGATGTTGGTCAACAGCCCAGTGGCGATGGTCTCGAACCCGGAAACCCTGGCCAGTTCAGCAGGGTTCCTGAACGGGGTTGAGGAGCGGTATTCCAGCACCCGTTGAGCCATGTCGTCGCTGATCCGGTCGTCCAGGCCGGCAATAACCTCTTTGGACGCAGTGTTGATGTTGATCGGTCCGGTCGGCGCGCCGGGGATATCGGCATACACTGTTATGAACGGCCGGATTGACTCCAGGGGCGTCCCGGCAAAACCTTTGACCAGTGCCAGTTCGTCTACGGTTTCCAGCTGCCCGTTCTTTGCCTTGTAGGGCGGGGTGAGAGAGCTGTAGTAATCGGACTCGGCCCCGGTCGGGTGTGGATAGTCATTGAGGTCAAGCCAGTCGGCCAGGGCATCGATCAGATCATTACCGTTCTCGATCTTGAGCTTGCGCAAGAGCCGGCCTGCGACTGCAGCAGTGAAGCTGCCACCCAGTTCCCCGTTGGGCGGGGCAACGTAATTGAGATTGACCTTACCGCTCTCGTCCTCGATGACCAGACGCAGCTCGCCCCGTTCATCGTTGAACTTCTGCGGCGTTGCCCACTGATCCGACAGACTGTTGTAAGACTGGTTCCGTAACGACAGTTGCAGCAGCTTGATCCCGCCGGTGATCCCCGATTCGGCCAGCAGGCTTGCCTGTTGACCTGCCACGAAGGAATGGCGGGCCGAGGTATCGACAAAGACCTCGGCGGTGAACTCGGCGGTCAGGGCCACCAGCAGTGCTGTTACCAGCAGGGTAATGACCAGGGCAAACCCCTTTTCGTTTTTCATTGGGGTGCCATACGGAGCGTTGCCAGCGTTGAGTAACCTACGGTGTTGTTCCCTTCCTTGACCTGCAGGGTCACCCGGACCGCCTTGGGGAGATTGCCGTTGATGGCGGTGTCCCAGCTTTTGACCCACTTGCTGCCGTCGCTGGAGCATTCTACCAGGAACCCCTCGATCTTCTCAATCTGCGGGTAGGGCATCGGCTTTGCGCTCTTGTGCAGGTCCTGTGCGGAGCGGTTCAGGTCAAGCATCTCCTCTCTGGCAACCGTGGTGTACTCCACGGCAAGCTGGTCGGAAACCGGCTGGCCACCGGCAACCGGCGGGGCAATGGTGACAAAGGCAAGCCGCGACGCCGGTTTGCCGAACTGGTCACGATCCTCGACCACAAAAGGGGTCAGCGGCTTGCCTGACCGATACCAGGAAGATGAGAGTTCGCGCCTCAGCAGGTCGAGGGTCTCGCGAACTGCGCGCCGCTGGTCCATGGCAGCAACAGTTGTTTCCTTCCCCTTGAACAGGGTGAAGTAGCTGCCGTAAAGCGCCGAAGCAATTATTGCCAACAGTGCCAGGGCCACCAGAACCTCAAGCAGGGTGAACCCGGCGGCACCTTTGCCCGGCCCTCGGCAGCGCTGCGGCTGACGGCGCAGTGAAGCCGTCATGAAAGTTTTTCCCGGTAGTGTTTCAGCTTCAGGTTCTTCTTATGATGATCCCAGAAAACAGTCAGATTGAGGCTCTCCACTTCCGGCCAGGGGGATGGTTCGGTGGCCAGCTCCCACTCGATTTCCGGCCAGGAGGGGGCGAAGTCGCCTTTGCCGGTTTTCTCCCCGCGCAGGCGGCTTTCGTCGATCTTGCTCCGTGCCAGCAGCATGGCTACGGTCTCTTCGCGGTCGCGGTTGGCGATGTCAAGATGGTAGCCGAATGATGAGATAACCGTCACGAGAACGCCGGCAATGATCGCCAATGCCACCATGACTTCCAGCAGAGAAAACCCTTTCACTGACTGATCTCCCGGTATCCCTCTTCTACCTTGACCTGACCGCCGTAAGGAAAGGCCGTGACCGTCATCTGCCTGCCTTCCGCTCCTTTCAGATGGATCAGGGTAATATCGGCAACACCTGCCGGGCCGATATCGATGATGAGCTCGCCGCTGCTGACTTTGCCGAGTCTTGGGATCTCAATATCGCTGACCGTTACTCCGTCGACCAGGATCTGCCGGTTCAGGAACGGATCCTGGGAGCTGGTTTCGGTGCCTCCCGGGGGGAGCGTTGTTATGGTGATCTTCCCTTCACCCGGCAAAAAGCGGAGACGGTGCACCAGCCGGGTCACCGTGACCTGGTCCCTGACATAGCGCATGGTCGATGCCAGGGTGCGGGCTGATCTTTTCAGGGCAGCGCCGCTGGTGTCGGGCAGTCTCGGCAGCACCAGCAGCATGGTCATGGCGAGAATCACCAGTACCACCACCATCTCGATCAGAGTGAACCCGCCTTGAGAGTGCTTCATGGCAAGTTGCAGCCATATTCAGGAGTGGGCAAAAGCCACATTCCTACTGGAGGTTCCAGTTGCAGATGTCGCTCCCCTTACCTTCGCCACCCTTGACGCCGTCGCCGCCGAAGGAGCAGATGTCATAGTCGCCATGCTCGCCTGGTGACAGGTAAACATAGTCGTTGCCCCAGGGGTCTTTGGGCACTTTTTTGCTCTCCAGATAGCCCCCTTCCTTGTAATTCTTGGGGATGACGCCGGTGGTCGGCATAGTCACCAGGGCGTTGAGCCCCTGCTCGGTAGAAGGGTAAGCGCCGGTGTCCATCTTGTAGAGCTTGAGTGCGGTCTCCATGTTCTTGATCTGGACCTTGGTGTCTGTGACCTTGGCATCATCGGTCCGACCGATGAGCTTGGGACCTACCAGGGCCGCCAATAGCGCCAGGATGACGATGACCACCATGATTTCGATCAGGGTAAAGCCGCGGTTGTCGAGCCTGTGATTCTGCATATGCCAACTCCTCCTGTTTCGTTCCTGTGCAACAATCCTATTTAATCAACTGATTGAGCTGGAATATCGGCAAAAGTACCGCCACGACGACGGTGCCGACTGCCAGCCCCATGGCCAGCACGAGCAACGGCTCCAACAGAGCCATGCCGCGGGTCACTGACGTCTCGAACTCTTTTTCAAAGGCACTGCCGGCGCGGTTCAGCATCTGCTCCAGTTCACCGCCCCGTTCGCCGACGGCGATCATGTGGATCAGCAGCGGTGGGAACAGCGGGCTTTGGGCGAGAGAGGTTGAGAGTTGTCTCCCTTCGATGATCTCGGCCTTGACCTTGTCCAGCGCCTCGCGGAAGGCGTAATTGGCAACCACCTCAGCGGAAATCTCCAGCGCCTTGATGACCGGCACGCCGCTGGAAAGCAGCAGGGAGAGCACCCTGCCGAACCTTGCCAGGGCCAGTTTGCGCAGCAGCGGCCCAACCAGCGGCAGCTTGAGCCAGAGATGATCGAGTCGTCTCCGGAATTCCGGTTTTCCTTTCATCCGGTCATAGCCGAGCGCTAGTCCGCAGGCGGCGATGACCAGGGTCCACCACCATTTCTGCAGGAAATGACTGACGACCAGCAGAGCGATGGTGATCAGCGGCAGAGTGGCGCGGTTCTGTTCAAAGACCGTGACTATTTTCGGCACGACAAAGGCGAGCAGAAAGAGCATCACGCCGCTGCCGACTACGGCCATCAGGATCGGGTACGCCAGGGCAGTTGAGACCCTGCTCCTGATGGTGGCCTGGTCCTCCAGGAAATCGGCCAGCCGGTCCAGAACCTTTTCCAGGGCGCCGCTTGCTTCCCCTGCCGAGACCATGGCGATGTAGCTGTCACTGAAGACATGGGATTCGGGGGTCAGGGCCTTTGCCAGACCGCTGCCTTCCTTGATTCTTTCCCTGATCCGGCCAAAGATGTTGCGCAGTTCGCCTGGCCGCTCCTGCTCCTGGAGCGCCGAGATCGCCTCATAGACCGGGACCGATGACGCGAGCAGGGTGGCCAGCCTGCGGGTCGCCAGGGCCAGCTCCGGTTGAGGGACCCCCTTGCGCATGCGCCAGCGGGAGGCCCCGGCGGAGATCTCTTCGGCCGGGGTGATCTCCTTGGCAAAGAGCCCCATGTTTTTCAGCCGGAGCCTTGCTTCACGGGGGGTATCAGCCTCGATCGTCCCGGTTTTTACGGCACCGCCTGCCTTGTATGCATTATACCGATAAGTCGGCATAATCTTCCTGGGTCACCCGGAGCAGTTCCTCGATGGTGGTGATGCCTGCGGCGACCTTTGTCATGCCGTCTTCGCGCAGGGTGGCCATGCCGTGTGCCACGGCGTATTCCTTGATGAGACCGGCCGGCTTGCGTTGCATGATCATGCTGCAGAGTTCACTGTCGATCGGCAGCATCTCGTAAATGCCGATCCTGCCAATGGAGCCAAGGTTGAAGCATTTGTCGCACCCTCTGCCCCGGAACAGCTTTGGCGGCAGGGTCAGGCCGGGGTATTCGCGGTCCGGGGTGTACTCTTCCCGGCAGTGCGGGCAGATTACCCTGACCAGCCGCTGTGCGATCACTGCGGACAGGGTGGAGGCGACCATGAACGGCTCCACGCCCATATCGACCAGGCGGGTTACGGCGGTTGCGGCATCGTTGGTATGGAGCGTGGAGAGGACCAAGTGGCCGGTGAGGCTTGCCTGCATGGCGATCTCCGCGGTTTCCGCGTCCCGGATCTCGCCGACCATGATGATGTCCGGGTCCTGGCGCAGCACCGACCTGAGGCCATTGGCAAAGGTCAAGTCGATCTTGGCGTTGACCTGGATCTGGCCGACCCCCTTCAGCTGGTACTCGATCGGGTCTTCTATGGTGATGATGTTCTTTTCCGGGGAGTTGATCCTGGTCAGGGCGGCGTAGAGCGTGGTGGTCTTGCCGCTGCCGGTCGGGCCGGTAACGAGGATGATGCCGTTGGATCTGGCGAGCAGCCGCTCCATGAGCGATACCTGCCTGTCGGCCAGGCCGATGTTGGAAAGGGAGATAACCCCTTTCTGCTTGTCCAGCAGCCTGAGCACCACCCGCTCGCCGAAAAAGGTCGGGATAATGGAGACCCTGATATCCACGTCCCTGCCGGCAACGATAACCCGCAGACGGCCGTCCTGCGGCAGCCGCTTTTCCGCGATGTTCAGGGAGGCCATGATCTTCACTCTGGAAATCAGTGCTTCCTGGACAACCTTGGGTGGGGTCAGCATCTGGTACAGCACCCCATCGATCCGGAACCGGACCTCCAGTTCCCGCTCGAATGGCTCGATGTGGATATCGCTGGCCCGCTCCTTGACTGCCTGGAAGAGAATGGAGTTAAGCAGCCTGATGACCGGCGCCTCATCGGTGAGGTCAAGGAGGTCCTTCGGGTGCGACAGTTCCGAGGCAATGGTGGAGAGGTCTTCCCCCTCCAGTTCCTCGACAACCTCCTGGGCAGAGCCGGCCAGCTTGGAATAAAGACGGTTTATGGCGTCCAGGACCTCTTTGGGCGGGACGACGATTCCCTGAGCCGGGGCAGCATAGAGATCGCCAAGCTCGTCAAGCGCAGGAAGATCGGTCGGGTCGCCCATCGCCACCTGCAGCCCGTCATTATCCAGGCGCAGCGGCAACACCTGTCTGCTGCGGGCAAAAGCCAGCGGCAGCTTGTGGAGCAGGGCCGTGTCTACCAGCGAGTCGTCGATCTCATCCAGAAAAGGGAGATCGAGCCGGGTTGCCAGTGATGCGTGGTCGAGATTGCTCATGGTTTGATTTGCAGCTCTTCCCGGACGTTCAACGGGGCATCCTTGCTGAGGGCTTCAGCGAAGCTGCTCTTCTGAAGCTGCGAGGTTGCCGCCAGGTCGGCAGCATCTTTGACGATGTGCGGGGTGAGCATGATCATCAGGTTGGTCTTCTGCCGGATCTTGGTCTTGGTTTTGAAAAGCCAGCCAAGGCCGGGGATGTCACCCAGAAAAGGGATCTTGTTGACCGTCTCATTTTCGCTGTCCTGGATCAGGCCGCCGATGACCACCGTTTCCTTGTCCTTGACGATAATGCTGGTCTTGGCCGAGCGTTTGGTGGTGACCAGGTCGATCGCCTGCCCCTTGCTGTCCTTGACCGCCGAGATCTCCTGGTTGATATCCATCCGGATATAATCCCCCTCACTGATCTGGGGCTTGATCTTCAGGTTGATGCCGATGTCCTTGCGCTCCACCGAGGTTGTCTGAAATCCGGTAGTAACGGTCGATGAGCCCTGGAACGGGACGTTTTCGCCGACATTGATCTCAGCCTCTTTATTGTCCGTGGTCAGGATGTTGGGGGTGGAGAGGATATTCAGCAGGCCGTTCTTGTCCAGCGCCTTGAGCACTGCGGCAACGTTGGCCGGTCGCGCCTCGAAATTGCTCAGCAGCGACGAAGATGTTGAGCCGCTCAAGCTGCCGAGGACCGAACTCAGGGTGCCGAGCGGGTCGTAAATACCGGCGACAGCCAGATACTTGTCAAGCGCTGCCCCGCCGACAACGCCGCTTTGCATCCCCAGTTCCCTGGATTTATCCAGGGAAACCTCGGCAATGAGAACCTTGACAAACACCTGCTTGCTGCGGCGGTCCAGCTTTTTTATTACCTGGACCAGGTTGTTGTAATCGTTGGGCGAAGCCATGATCACCAGGGAGTTGGACCCCTTGTCCGGGGTGATGCTGATCTTGCCGCTCTCAAAGGGAGAGGCCTGGGGAGTTGCTGCCGTGCCCGGTTGCGCTGTTGCCTGCACGCTGATCCCCTTGACCACACCATCCAAGACCTTGGCCATCTCAGTGGCGTCGGTGTTTTCCAGGTAATAGACATTGACCTTGCTGCTCGCCTCGGGCGGGATAACGTCGATCACCTTTACCAGACGTTTCACGTCTTCCTTGAGGGCTTCGGAGCCAAAGACCACCAGGGCGTTGAGCCGCGAATCAGCCACCACGGTGCCGCTGCCGGCGGACTGACCGGCAGGTTTTGCCCCGGTTTTATCCTTGCTGCCGATCCAGTCCTTGACCACATTGGCAACACTCTCGGCAGAGGCATTTTTGAGAAAGACCAGTTCCGCCCCTTCCCGCTGCTGTTCCGTATCGATCTTGTCAACCAGACCGACGATCTTCTGGATGTTGAGAGCCGAATCGACCACCAACAACAGGTTGCCGGGGCCAAAGGCGGAGATGTAGCCGTCCTTGGAAACCACCGGCTGCAGGAAGGTGACTGCCTCGCTGGCAGTGATGTTTTCCAGGGAGATGACCCTGGCCACGTAGGAATCGTTTACCGGCAGGCGCTCCCCGTCTTCGAGGACCTTCATTCCGGATTGCTTGGCGGAAGCAATCGGCACGATCTTGTTGACCCGTCCCGAGGGGACAACGGTAAACCCTTTCAGCTCAAGCACCGAGGTAAAGACGTTGAACGCCTCGTCATTGGAGAGCTTGGCCGGGGAGTAGACCGAGATCTTTCCCTTTACCCGCTCGTCCATGATGAAGTTGCGGCCGGTAAGGTCGCTGATGAACTTGACCATGGTCGAGATATCGACATCGTTGAAGTTGAGGATTACCCCTTTGGCTGAGGCCTGGACCGGCAGGGCGAAGAGGATGAGGCTTATGATGAGATGGCTGAGTCGTTTAGGCAAGGCAACCCCCGCTAGCGAATATCGTAATTGAATGAAGACGGCTGGCCGTCGCGGATCATGTCCAGCTTGATTCTGCTTTGGCCCTTGAGAGAGGCGAATGATTGAATCGCTTTTTCCGGCGAATCGATCGGAAAGTCGTTGATGCGCAGGAGCACGTCGCCGTTCTTGATGCCGATGGTGGCAAAGATGCCGGTCGGCTTGACCTCGGAAACCCGGAAACCTTCCACTTTGCCATCTTTGGTGCTCGGCAGCATCCTGGCATCGGTCATGGCCTGGCCGATGTTGTCCAGGGCGGCGTTCAGGGCGCGCTGGTCGATAACGTAACTGCCACTACCAATCTGGGTGGCAAGGCCGCCCTGTTGGGGCACCGGATTTGCGCCCGGTCCGGCTGGCCCTGCTCCCGGAGCAGTAGGGGACAAGATCTTGATCCGCTTGCCGCTGATCAGGACTTCAGCGTATTCCTTTTGTACGGAAACCAGTTGGCCGGCATCGAATACCCGGTCGCCGAGCCTGAAAACCCGCTCCTCCCTGGTCCCGGTCTTTTGGATCAGGGCAAAGGTTTCGCGAAAAGAGCCGAGGGCGCTGCCGAGCAGGAGCATGTCCCCCTGGTTCAGGGGCGGGGCCCCAGGCTTCTGGTTGGCAGCAGCAATGGTGATGGTACTGAGTTTGCCGCGGGTTGCGGTGCCGAATAGCCCTTGTTCGAGTATCGGTGCAAACGAGGTGATATCTTCGTTCAGCTTGGCGACCGGAGCTTGCTGGGAGGTCTTTGCGGTGGGGCCGGAGGATGCCGGGGCAATGCGTGCAATTCGACGGGTAACCAGATCGGCAGAAATCATTGCCAGAGCGGTTATGATAAGAATCGCCAGGAGGCTGTTAACCGGCGTTATCCATTTCTCCATATAGAAAACCTTGTCCATGGCTGATTAACAGTGGTGAATGATAGTTGAAGAGGTTTGGTTATGCAAGGGAAAAGAGGCCGGGAGACGGGATCAGAACAGAGTTGATGGCGGTGTGGCGGTGTGGTATGCTTCTCTTTCATTTTCGTAATCAAGGGAGCCATGTTGAAGCCGATTCTGGTGATTGCCTCCGTAGTGCAGGAAGTTTCCCTCCTGATACGCAACATGAGCTGCGAGCGCGTTACGGATCGCGGCTTCCCAGAGGTCTATACCTGCCGTGCCGGGCAACGGCCTATCGTCATTGCAACCTCCGGGATCGGCAAGGCGAACGCCGCAAGCATCACTGCTTCGTTAATTATGCAGTGGCAGCCTGAGTTGGTAATAAATACCGGCTGTGCCGGAGCCTACCCGGAAGCCGGGCTCAAGATCGGCGATCTCGCCCTTGCTGTCAGCGAGATCTTTGGGGATGAAGGGGTCATGACCCCTTCAGGCTGGCAGGGGCTGGAACACATCGGTATTCCGATGCTTGAGATAAAGGGAGAGCGATACTTCAATGAAATACCACTCTCTTTTTCCGTGGCGGAAAAGGCCGGGCAGCTTGCCGTAGCGCTTGATCTGCCCCTGCGCCGGGGGCGGTTCCTGACGGTTTCGACCTGTAGCGGCACGGAACAACGGGGGCGAGAGCTTTGTGACCGTTACAGCGCGCCGTTATGCGAAAACATGGAAGGCGCCGCGGTTGCTTTGGTTGCTTTGCAGCATGGGGTTGACTGCCTTGAGGTAAGAGGAGTAAGCAACCTGGTGGAGGATCGCGATCTCTCCCGCTGGGACATCCCCTTTGCCGTGGAACAGTCCCAGCGCTTTATTCTCAAATTTCTCGAAGGTTACTAACCGATGGCGATGTCTCAAGCAAAAGATGCCACGTTTGACGCAGCCAAGCCAAGTCTCACCCTTGGGTTTTCTACCTGCCCGAATGATACCTTTATCTTTAATGCCCTGGTAAATGGCTTGATTCCGGCGCCCTTCCGCTTCTCGGAGAGGTTGGAGGACGTAGAAACCCTCAACCGTCTGGTACTGTCCGGGGCGCTGGATGTGAGCAAGGTGTCATACCACCTCTTCGGCCATGTTCGCGACCAGTACTGCCTGCTCCGCTCCGGTGGGGCCCTCGGCAGGGGGTGCGGCCCGCTGCTGGTTGCTTCTGAAAAACTCCAGTTAGCGCGGCTTCGCGAGCTTCCGATTGCGGTGCCAGGCGAGTATACTACCGCCTGCCTGCTACTCAGGATGTTTGATCCACTGCTCACCCGGCTGAAGTTCATGCCGTTTCACGAGATCATGCCTAGCGTGATTGCCGGAGAGGTGGCTGCCGGGGTAATCATTCACGAGTCGCGCTTTACCTACCAGGAGTCGGGTCTGGTGAAGCTGCTGGACCTCGGTGAGTGGTGGGAGGAAACCACTGGTTTCCCTATCCCGCTTGGCGGGATCGTTGCCAGGCGCTCGCTGGGGCGAGAGGCAATAGCGCTCCTTGACCGCGCTCTGGCGGACAGTGTGGCTCATGCCTTTGCCAACCCGGGTGCGGCGATGGCATATATCCGCAGCCATGCCCAGGAAATGAGCGACGAAGTTTGTGCCGCCCATATCTCGCTGTACGTAAACGATTTCTCCGTTGATATGGGAGCTGAAGGGCAAAAGGCGGTAGCGTGCCTGATCGAACGTGCTGAACAGGCAGGGGTGATCCCCCGGAGCAGTAATGGGATTTTTGTTGACTGAGACATTTTGAAGCCGGAAGAGGGGCCATGCTAGAACGTAACATGCCGGTACGTGTGCTGCTGATAGACGACGATGAGGATGACTACGTCATCACCAGGGAACTGTTGGCCACAAGCCGCTGGGGGGTATTTAACCTGGAGTGGCTCTCCTCCTATGAGCCCGGACTTGAGGCGATGCTCGCCAACCAGCACGATATCTATCTGCTCGATTACAATCTCCGTGGTCGCAACGGGCTTGATCTTATCCGTAATGCCCGGGAATCCGGCTGTTCCGGTCCGATGATCGTCCTTACCGGGATCAATAACAGGGATATTGATATTGAGGCGATGCAGTCAGGGGCCGTTGATTTCCTGGTGAAGGGAGAGCTGGACAGCGGCATGCTGGAGCGCTCCATCCGCTATGCCCTGCAGCGAAACCAGGCTGAGGAATCTCTAAGAAAGACGGCATCCGGTCTGGCCAAGGCCCAGATGATTGCCCATGTCGGCAACTGGGAATGGAACATCCGTTCCAACGACATGTCCTGGTCTGATGAGATCTACCGGATATTCGGCCTCTATCCGCAGGCTTTCGAGGCCTCCTATGAGGCCTTTCTCCGGATTGTTCACCCCGATGACCGGGCCTTGGTAAACCGCAAGGTGAACGAGGCGCTTTACGACCGGCAGGGCTATAGTTTCGAGCACCGGCTGATCATCCCGTCCGGTGGGGAGCGGATGGTTCACCAGCAGGGCGAGGTCACCTATGATGACAACGGTACCCCGCTGCGGATGATGGGAACGGTCCAGGATATAACGGAACGGCGCAACTCCGAGGATGCGCTGCGTCTCATGGAAGAGAAATACTCCAAGGCCTTTCATTCGAGCCCTGACTGGGTGGTTATGACACGCATAGCCGATGGCCGATATGTCGAAGTTAACGACGCATTTCTTCAGATCACTGGGTATAGCCGGGAAGAGGTGATTGGCCGTACCTCCATAGATCTGGGAATCTGGGTTGATCCCCGCGAGCGGGTCAGGATGCTGAAGCTGCTCGACGAAAGGGGTAAAGTTCGCAACCTGGACGTGACCTTTCGCATAAAGTCCGGTGCCACCCGCTTCATGGTCTGGTCTGCCGAGGTCATTGAGTTTAACGGCGAAGCTTATCTGATTGCCGTGGCCAGGGATGTTACCGAGCAGAGAAAACTGGAAAACGACCTTGTCGCGAGCAAGGCCGAGCTGCTGAGAAAGCACGAAGAGCTGTCGCGCATTTTTGCCCAGGTCGAAACAGTCAAGAAAGAGTGGGAGATGACCATGGACCATGTCGGCGACATGGTCATTCTCGCTGACCGGGACGGCAAGATCAAGCGGTGCAACCGCGCCTTTCAGCAGTTTGTGGGGCTTGGCTACACCGA